>PLDW01000393.1 GCA_003136315.1 Gemmataceae bacterium
AACGCCACCTCCTTACCCGACCACCTGACCCTGCCGCCTGTCCGCTTTTCGTGGCTCGCCGCGTGTGGTTCAGGCCGGGGTGTCGCCGGCCGGGCAGGTGAGCATGTTGTTCGGCGGCGGAGGAAGAGGGCGCATGGGGGCATTCGTGATTCCGGCGGACTACTGCCTGGCCCTGTTCGACGCTCACGCCTACGCTTCCTTCGTCGCCCCCGACTGGACGCTTCCGCAACTCCGCACGCATCTTGTCGGCGAGATGGGCCGCGGGGTCATCGTGGTTTGGGGGACCGGGGCACCGGGCAACTGGCGGGTGGAGGTCACGGACGGAGCGTCCGGCCGGAAGGGCCACCGGGAGTTCTCGTCCCGCGTCCGGGCCACTGGCAAGCGGCTGCACCTGACCAGCTACGACGAGCTAACAGCGGCCGCACAGTTCGAGGACACGCGGTTGCCCCGTTCCGGCACCGGCGGTTGGGCGGTGACGGTTGTTCCGGGCGAGTACGACTGTCGCGTGGTGCAGCTCTACGACCCGGCGGCGGCCGAGTCGGAGGCAGTATTCTCCCAGGAGACGCCACACTTCGCGGTCGAGTTGGTGCCGGCGTCCGGCAAGGGGCCGCGTGCCGCCAGGGACATCCCGTGGTTCCCCGCGGGGTGAGCGTCAGACGCCGAACCGATCGCTGCCGCGACATGAAGTCGTATCAATAGCTGCTACAACTTGTCATCCTGAAATGGAGGTGCATGCCATCGCCACGATTGAGCAAGAGACGTAGCCTCCTGTTCTGCCAGGAGTCTCCTACCGCAGCGTGCGTCGTTGATGACTGGGGCAACCCAGCGTCAACGAGGTGCGAAGCCTGCGGGACAACGTAGCCTCTTCTCGCAAGAGACGGTCGCAGAGGCGTGAGCCAAAGCGACGACTGCCAGCATCACAGGGCGGTCGGGAGCCAGGAGCGAGCGGTATGGTCAACCCAGGTGAAGTGTTGCAAGGGCCGTGAGGTTCAACAAGCCAGAATGGACGCATAAGATGCTGACAGGCTTGACCCAAAAGGGATGTGACCAGGTGCAGGGGCCTCAGCGTTCCTCTGCCGCAGACCCCGCGTCACCGGCCCAGAGACACGACCTAACCCGCTCGGGTATTGATACGGAACATGGTAAACCCGTAGTCCTCCCTTCGGGGAAAGAGAGCCGCAAGGCGTGCCGATGGGGCTGCGGGCAGAGGATTGGGGAGCAAGCGAATGCCGCCCTGTAATGGGGCGGACAGGGGTTGAGCCGCAAGGCGACATGACCTCACGGCGAAAGCCAGCCGACTTCCCCGCGGGGTGGACGCACGAGAACGCTCAGCCAACTGGCGTCAGGCAGTAACGCAAAAATATCGGCCAGTCCACAATGACCGAAGATGGTACGACTGGCACCACCGAGTCATATCGGGAGCTGGCACTGAAGAAGTATCGTCCAGGTGTCCCCAAGTCCAACGGGGTCAATCGCGTGCTGCCAAGGTGCGTTGTTCCATGCTTGAACCGTACGATGGGAAACTATCACGTACGGTTCTGAGGGGAGGGGGTGCTGGAAACACCACCTCCTTACCCGGCCGTCAGAAGGCTTCCGGTGTGAATCGCTTCTCATTGAGGGGCTTGCATGGAGGCCGCGGCGAACGCTCTTATAATGACCGGCCTGTTGACGTTCCTCATTGGATATCTAGTCGGTGTGGTAATCGTGTTCTGGCATGGCCTGGCGCGCGGAGCGGCCTGTTTGTTCATACCTGCCGCGCTCTTCGACTATCTATCGGTGCGACTGAATCGGGGTCGGGTGCCGCTCCTTCTCATGCACACGGGCATGACCTTGGGTGTCCTCGGGCTGGCACTGGCAGCCGAGGTCAATCGCCAGATGAATGAGTAGCCTTGTCGATCTTGGGCAAAACAATCGTTAGAATGTCTAACTGGTCCTCCGGATGACTATGGCCACACACGGGCGGAGCAATCGGCGAAGCTCATATAGCGTTCTTAGAGGTGCTTGCAAGTGGCGAGGCGATCCCTTGATGGGGCATCGAGTCAGGCTCAAGAAGCCGAACCCTCTGCCACGGTCTCGGGCAGGTGAGTAAGGCGCTAGGCTGGGAAGGGCTTCCGCTGGAGCAGTGAGAAAATTGTGACTGGGAGCGAGCGGTAGGTCACGCCGGTTGCGTTGGTCAGCGGGGTGGCTCGTTGGCGGAGGCTCAGGCTGTTGGGTTCCTCATGAGCCATCCGCCCGCTGAGCGGGTCCGCACTGTCCAGCAGGTGGCCACGCCGAAATCGATTTGCCATTCTGATGCGTCGTCATTACAATTGGGTTGATGCACTTGTGCGATGTGGATCTCCTATTCAGTCAAATTGACATCATCCTCTCCACGAGCTAACAATGCCCATCTCCCTCCTGTGTCCTGGCTGCACCGCAAAGATCAATGCTCCGGATGCCTCTGCTGGCAAGAAGATTCGGTGCCCGAAATGCAAGACAATTTGCAATTCTCCGGTGGCATTACCGGCGTCCGCCTTCGAGATGGTGGATGAGTCGGAACTGACGCCCAATCCGAAGCCCACACAGCCTTCAGCCAAAGCCTCGACCGACGAAGTCGAAGATGGGTTCCGCAACAAACACCAGTCGTCCAACAACGAAGAACGGACTCGCCGAGAGAAACGACCTGGCGAGGAAGAGGTGGAAAATCGAGCACACCGCAAGAAAAAGCCAGCCAGGAATGAAGATGACGATCAACCCGGCAAGCGGAAAGGGAAGCGCGACAACGAGGAGCGAGCGGGTCACTCGCGCGCGCTGATCGCGGGGATCATCGTTGGTGTTCTGCTGCTTGCTGGGGGTAGTTTCGCCGTCTACTGGTTTGCATTCGGCCGCAAGCCGGCCGGTAGCGTCACTGCGGATGGTGCGACTGTGAATCTCGAAGACTGGGAAGTCTACACATCATCCGACAATGTATTCAAGGTATCCTTTCCAGGCAAATCTAGTGTCAGTCAATGGAAACCAGTAACTGACCTGAAGGTGACCAGCGACATCCGTGACTTCACAATCGGCGAGAAAAGTTTGGGCAAACCCAGCCTCTCATTCTTCGCAGGGTTTGTGCGGTTCCCGGACGGCGTGACGCCAGGTGAGGTGGAGAAGACCACGAAATGGTACATCACCTGCGCGGCTCCCGCAACCCAAGGGATGTTCAAAGAAGAATCGAATGATCACAATAGAATCACGGTAAACAGTCGTCAGTGGGACCAGATTCGCATGAACTCCGGTCCTAGCAGCGGCGTCTTCCGCTGCCATCAATCAGGTTCGATTCTATACGTTCTGGGCTGCCGTTGTGAACAGCAGCAACCACCCAAAGGTATTCTCGAAAAATTCCTCGCCTCCTTTGAAATCCTCGGTGGCGAACCAGCCGATCCCGACCCGGTCAAGCTCGACAACTGGCAGAGCTATGTCTCAACTGATGGGGTCTTCAAGGTATCCTTTCCTGCTGAAACGAAGAAAATGGGGAATTACTTTTTCGAGAGCGCGAGCAGGTCCGAGTTTCGCCAGTGTGATCTCAAGGAGGAAAATAGCTTGAAGAGGCGGAGTTACTTCGCGGGGTACGTGACATTCGCCAAGAAACCAATACCCAAGGACATTCACGAGGTTGTTGACTTTGTCAAGGGTGAGGCACTTGGCCTCTCGCCCTGGAGTCAAAGACGGGTCGCTGTCGGTGGGTGGCCCTGGGGTGTAGAACAGCGGAGTGCAAGTTTCAATGCGCGAAGTTTTAATCCGCGAGATTTCAGTATAACACTGGAATTGGGTGGTGGGATCGTCCGATGGGTGGAGGTTGGGTCGACCATTTATGCCTGCGGGATGAAGAACAGCATCCTGAACCCCGCTGACAAGGAGATCAAAAAATTCTTCGAGTCTTTCGAGATCCTCAATGAGAAACCCAATGCGAACGATTTGAAGATGCCGCCCGACTGGGTGGAGTACAAGGCACCGACCGGCGAATTTCGCGCGAGAATGCCGAGGCACCTCTCTAAACAAGTCGATCCCTTCAAGACGGGAAACAACTACGCGGGAGTTCCCATCGTCTCAATCACGGAATACAAAGGCCATGATCTGGCTGTGGAGCATATTGTCTATGTGGTCCGATTCGTACCCAATACCTCGGATGCCGACAAGCAGAAGATCATGGACATACTGGCGAAGAGGAAGTTCCCGGGTGACAAGCTGAAGCCCGAAACCACCAAGAAGATCACCTGGTCTGGTCGCGAGGGTCTCGAACACACTTTTTCGCCATCCGATGTTTGTATTACACGACAAACAAATTCTGATACTGTTGCCTATATCGCGGTTGTGGTTACGAAATTTAGCACGTTCAACTCTGATCTATCCAAGGTGTTCTTGGATAGCATCTCGTTCGATGGAGGCGCGGTTCCTTAGCTGCTCCTCGTTACGTTTCTCGGTGTGGTCTGGCCTTGGATTGCTTCTCGGGGGTAAAGGGAAGATCAATCCACTGGGACGCTCGAAGTCGCACCTGGTGCAGGCGCCACGCGGATGCACACAGCGCGGCAGTGCCGCAACCAGAACTGCTGGTGAGGCAGAATTGCCTTTTGTTTTCTCTCGATGTCTCTGGGATTGTGATTAGGTTGTAAAGCAGTAATTCACCACAGAGGACACAGAGCGAACCCGAAAACCGAGAAAAGCCAAAATCTCCTCTCTCGGATTTTGCTTTCTCTCTGTGTCCTCTGTGTCTCTGTGGTTAATAGTGTTTTAAATCCTAATGTTTGATCTCGGCCGTTGGCCCGGCCAGGAGAAGCGGTTCGTGTCGATCGCAAGCCGTGTCACCCTGAGGGCCATCAGTGGGAGGTCAAGTTCGTCGAGACGTTCGAGGATAAGCGGTTCGCGAAACTGTGATCCCAAGTTCGCCTTCACGAGTCAAGACCTGCCCCACACTTATGGAACCGCCAAACTGTGATCGAATTTCCAAGGAGTTCAGCGTGCCGACTCGTCGTCTGAAATCCTTCGCCGTGGTCGTGATGGTGGCCATTTCGATTCAAGGCGCGTCGGCGTATATGGAGTATTCGCCCACGACGATGGCGAAGCTGTGCAAAAGCCCACGCATCCGCCTCTTGAAGGTGACAAAATTCGACAAGGAAAAGGGCGTGGTCATCTTCGAGCTGGTTGAGAATCTCAATAGCCGGAACGACAAAGTCAAATCCACATGGGCGGAGAAGATCCCTGACGGGGACGACAAAGTCAGATTCTTCCGGCAGGCCATCCCCGTCGCTGATGCCGGGGGCAAGCAGACCCTGGAGTGGGTGGCAAAAGACAAGACGGCGGTGATGTTCACGCTCGAGACCGGCGGCGAGTTGATCTCGCAGCGGGCCTGCGGCTACGTCTTCATCGACGAGAATTGCTACTCCGTCGTGTACAACATGGCGGGCGATTACTGGGCGTTCATCCGCGCGGAGCCGGAAATGTCCGCGTGCTATTTCGGGAAGGTCGATCAGTTGTGCAAAATCGTCAAGGATGTCCTGGCCGGCAAGGAAGTGAAAGTGCCGACCAAAGAGCCCAGCTCCAAAACCGACTTCAAAACGCGCTCCAAGGAGATCTTCGACGCCTTGAATGCAAATCGGTGAACGCAGCACCTCGTGCCGCGATTCTATCGCAGCTCTTGTGCTGTTGCCGGGGGGTTGAGTTGGTTTTCGAGTGACATGGCTGGCATGACCTCATTGGTGACGGGCCGGGTTGATCCCGTTCGTGGTTGCCAGGCTTGGGCAGTGGCTGAAGGATTCACACTGGAGACCGGGCCAACCCGTAAACCCGCGTACTTTAGGAGACAGGTTCGGCCTGTCAGCAGCGTGGCCATCAGATGGATCCGGCAGTGGCACTCTGACCCTCAACCGCTAGCGTAGTTTCGGGTCGATGAACAGGTCTCAGGCAGCAGGAGGTGTTCAGTGAGCGAAGGTGCAGACACAATACTCGCTGTGCCGGCCGGCCCTGTCTTGCGGTCTCCGAAAGGCCCGACGGTCTGCTCCCTGCATCGGCCTACCGCGGAAACACTCGTGTTGGGTCCAGTTCGTCGTGCCGGGGTATGGCCCTCGCGGGCGGACATGAGCCTGGGGGGCTGGCTTGTCGGTTGGGCGTTTTTGAGCGGCATGATCCTGATGGGCGGGCTGCTGTGGCTGCTGATCCTTGGCCTGGCGCTGTGTCTGCCCGTTTATTGGGCGACAACCGCCCTGGAGAGCGGGTTGTGGGGCGACATGGCCCTCGCTGTCCTGCTCGAAGCAGGCTTGCTCGCCTTGTTGGTCCTGGCGGTGCTGGCCGTGGCGTCCACGGGCCGTTGGGTGACATTCGACCGGCGCCGGGGCCTGCTCACTGTCAGCAAGCGCCCCTTCGGCTGGCGCCGGCCGCCGCGGGTGGTACAGTCCCGGCCCTTGCCGGATGTCAAAGCGGTACAGCTCGTCTACGGGGGCATCAGCGAGCAAGTGCTGCCACAATCGCCATACGACGACCATTCTCCGCTCATTACGCAGCAATATGATTGGTACGAGTTCGACTTGGTGTTCCGCGATCCGACTGTTCCGCGAATGAGCATCGCGAGCGGTCCTGACTGGGTTTGGATGCGTCAAGCTGGCCGTGAGGTTGCCGAGTTTTTGGGGGTACCGTTGATAGACCACCTTTATCACGGGCCGTCCACCTGAATCGCCAAACACGTTGCGGCACATGACCCGGCCCGCATGAGGTTTTTTAGGGTCCGGGCTCACCGAGCGGGCCGGGCAGGTCAACTGAGTCGTTCGACGGTGGTTTCCTTTGGAGGGTTCATCTTATGCCTATGCAACGCGTCTCGTGGTTCGGCTTCTCCTTGGTTGCACTTCTGTGTGCATTTCTGGTGAACGCCAGCCAGGAGAAAGGTTCGTCTCACAAGGGCCTGGAAAAAGCTTGGTCCCTTGAAGGAACATGGACCGGCGTGGTGAGTGACAAGGAAGCAATTTATACGCTTGGCCAACTTGGGAAGTGCGTCGAGGTGGACATGGCAGGCAAAGAACAACGAGAGATCAAAATCCCCAAGGATAGCGGTTCCCTCTTACGGATCGCAACGTTGCCCGACGGTGCGGGGAAAGCCCTTCTCACTTTCAGTGTATGGAGCGATGAATTGAGGGCCTACGACCTCAGCGGCAAGCAGCTGTGGACCTATCCCCGCATGACTGGCATTGATGATGTCTGGGCACGGAAGTCGAATGGCGGCGAGTCGGACATGGTTATCATCGGGTATAACGGCAACACTGGCCTGCACGTTGTGGACGGCATGGGCAAGCTGGTGTGGAAATCCACTGGCATCGGCAATGTCTGGCATGTCTGTGCAGGGGATGTGCTGGGTGATGGCAAGCCGAAAGTCGTGACGACTTCTGCGTTGGGAAAGGTTCACGTATTTGACGACGGTGGCAAGCAAATCAAGGAACTCGACGTGGGATGCTACGCCAACATGGTTCGCATCGGCAAAATTTCGGAAAAAGATACGGCGGCGATGATTATCGTCGCTGGCTCCGCGCTCGATGGCAACGCCGATCCAAAGACGGTAATCCTTATACTTATGAGTGGACAAGGAGACAAAAAATGGTCTTGTGGATTACCGGCCGATTCCACGCCGTACGTTGACTCCGCTCAACTGGCTTCCGGAAAACCCTGGCTGGCCGTGGGAATGCGAGGTGGGCAAGTGCATGTCGTTGATCTCGAAAAGGGTGAGATCATCGCCAGTGTCAATGATCAAGGCACGACACCAGAGGTGGGTTGGGTGAGCGGCAAATCCTCTGGATCGCCTCTACTTCTTGTCGCCACCGGCAGCAAACTGAATGCGTTCCGCATCGCCAAGAGCAAGTAACCGACAGTTGTTGCCACCGAGCGACTCGTTGCAACAGACGGCCTCGTAGGCGTGGCCGGGGTCGAAGTACCGACCCCGGTGCCTCCAAGACGAGTCGCTTTGGTGTCTCGGCGTGGGTTGGCTACTCAGCGCCGAACCATCTGCTGCGGCAGACGGCGGCCCTATTATCGGTTTCCCCAGTCTCATGCCCAGCAGGCCGCCACTGCTGAGTTGTGGCGTTCGGCCGCTCAGGGGGGAGTTCGCGGGATGGGTGCTTCGATCCAGTGGCGGCTCATGTTCCGGGTGAGCAACCGCCGTGCGCTTGACAGGTGTCTCGCCCGCACCCTCCCCCTTTTTGGGGCGGGTGTCGAAGTCGGCGAGTGCAAGCCATACTGGAAGATACCGGAACTGTGGGAGTGCAACTTGGTGTCACTCATTGCCGCGATGTCTCCCGCGGAACAGGTCTTGGCCTGTCTCCTGACCGCCAAGAGTTTGGCGTCCGGCTGGTACATCCACGGCTTTCTTTCAGCAGAGAGTGCGGATGGATTCAGCGGCGTGTTCGACGCCAAGGGTCAAGGTGGTGCTTCGAGTCCGGCGGTCGGTCTGGAGTGGGCGTCGTTTCGCGTCGGAACCTGCTTTGCCGCCGAACCGCTCTCCTAGCCCACCGATATGAGAAAGAACGAACCCCCGGGGACGGCATGATGCCCTGGTTCCCACGCTCCGCGTGAGAACCAGGGCATGGCTAATACTGTCTGATTTTTCCAGTTTTTGCTTTTCTCAGTGCTACTTGTGTCTTTGTATTTAATATTGTCATCTTTATTTTTACTATCGAACTCCATTCTCGATTATCGTTAGCCTGGTCGCCGTTTCACCCCCCGAATCGCTTCGGCGGTGAGTGGGTCTTCGGGCCAACTGTGTTTGGGGTAGCGGCCGCGGAGTTCCTTGCGGACGATCGGATACGTGTTCGCCCAGAAGCTTGCCAGGTCGTCGGTGACCTGCTGCGGGCGGTAGTTCGGGGCGAGCAGGTGAAGCAGCACTTTCACCCGTCCGCCTCCGATCCGCGGGGTCTCCGTGAGTCCGAATAGTTCCTGAATCCGCGCGGCCAGCACCGGCGGTCGGCCCTCGGCGTACTCCACCTGGATGAGGCTTCCGCTCGGCACCTCCAGTCGATCCGGTGCTTCGCGGTCCAGGGTGCGGGCCAGGTCGTAGGTCAACTGGCCGCGCAGGAGATCGAGCCACGGGCCGTTACGGAGGTCGGCCAGCGACCGCCGACCCCGGGCCAGGTGTTCGAGCAACTCTTGCAAGTCAGTCGCATCGATCGCGGGCAATCCCAGATCGGGCATCCACGTTCGCAGGCACCTCACACGGAGGCGGAACCGGCCAGCGTCCGAGTCCGGAGGCGGCAGCACCTTTTCCAATCGCTCTGCCGCAGCGGCAGCGAGCACCCGGGCGGCCTCGCTTTCATCCCCGATGTGGCCATGCGTTTCGTCCAGAACGAGATCGTCGAACCGGGTCCGTTTGCGGGCGGCCAGCCGCTCCGTCGATTCGTCGAATGTCACTTCAATCCGCGATGTGATCCGCCCGGCCGGGAGCCACTCTCGCCGCACCCCGGAGGCGAGTCGGACGAACGAATCGACCCCGCCCGCATCGACATCCACGCACACGAATAGTTCGGGTTCCGTGACCCCACTTGTGGGGGCGAGTTTCACCCCCCGACCACCCACCGTCACGGCCCGCGCGCTGTTGGGCTCTCGCCGCCGGGCGAGTCGATCCGGGTACGCAGCGAACACGGCCCGGAGGACGGCCTCGTCGCCATCCGGCCGGGCCTCACCGGAAGCCAAACCTGCGCCCAAGGGGGCGGAGTTCGTGAGGAGTCGCGCCAACTGGTCGCGGGCTTCGAGAACAGCAAAGGCCCCCCCGCGGTGGAGTGTCCCGAGCGGGGTGTCGAGCCGACGGTTCCGCTCGAACGCCTCCAGAGCTTCGACACGATCGAGGACATCCGACAGCGTCGATGGACCCATCCGACGCGGCGGACCGGAATCGAATTCGCGAGTGAACGGATCGCGTTCGGACAGCACCGCCGCGGCCAGTGCGGCCCGGTCCGGATGGCCGAGTCGCTGCCCCTCCGCCAGGAGCCGCCCGAGTCGCGGGTGAACCGGCATCCGGGCCGCAAACTGCCCGAGGTCGGTGAGCCCACCCGATTCGAGCAGGCCGAGTTGTTCGAGAAGATGGACGGCATGATCCACCGTTTCCGGTCGAGGCGGATCGAGCCAGGGGAATCCAGCCACATTGCGTTCCCCGAGTGCAAGCAATTGGAGGACCGACCCGCACAGATCGACCCGGCGAATCTCCGGTTCTGTTTGCTCGGACCGGCTCCGGTGTCCGGGTTCGTCCCACAGGCGGATACAGACCCCCGGTTGGGTTCGCCCGGCCCGACCCGCCCGCTGGTCGGCCGACGCCCGTGAGATCGGGACGAGTCGGAGCCGGTCCATCCCGACCGAGGGGTCGAACTCCATCTGCCGCGCGAGTCCGGTGTCCACCACTGCTGTCACCCCGTCGACCGTCACCGAGGTTTCGGCCACGTTCGTGGCGAGTACCACTTTCCGCCGGTCGAGGCGCTGGAGCGCCCGATCCTGCTGTTCGGGTGGGAGGTCGCCGTGCAGCGGGAGAAGGGCGATCCCCTGCTCGGTCGCGAGCGATTCGAGTTCGTCGGCCGTCTGACGGATCTCCCGCAGACCGGGGAGGAACGCGAGCACATCTCCGTCGGATGCCGCGAGTGCGTCCCGGACAGCGTCGGCCGTTGCCCGGGGGAGAGGAGAGTCTGTCCGGCGGGGACGGTAGGTGATTTCGACGGGGAACGCCCGCCCCGCGCTCTCCACGACCGGCACACCCCCGAGGTAGGCAGCGACCGGGGCCGGGTCGATCGTGGCCGACATCACAACGGCGAGAAGATCCGGTCGGACGTTTTCGCGAATGAGCTTGACCATCCCGAGCGCGAGGTCGGCTTCGATCCCCCGTTCGTGGAATTCATCGAACACCACCCCTGCGATCCCTTCGAGGAACGGGTTATCGTGGAGCATCCGGAGGAGAACCCCGGGTGTGACAACGAGTACGCGGGTCCGGGGTCCGGCTTTGCGATCGAATCGGACCTGATAGCCGAAGATGTCTCCAAGTGGCGAGCCGTGCTCGACCGCCATTCGCCGGGCCGCCGCGCGGGCGGCCACCCGACGGGGTTCGAGCATCACCACCGTGCCGCGCCCGACGAGGCCGCTCTCCACGAGTGCGGGCGGGACGCGTGTGGTTTTCCCGGCCCCGGTCGGCGCGCGGAGGATGGCGGCAGTGCTCCGGCGGAGGGCCGCGAGCAACTCCGGCAGGGCAGCGTCAATGGGGAGTGGGTCGCGGGCCATTGTGGCATCAGGCCGGGGAAACCCGCGGGTCGGCGGTGGGAATTGTCGTTATGCTAAACGGGTCGCCCGGGATGGACAACGCGATCTTCGCGCGGCCGGCGACTGGCACCCACCTGGCCTGAGCGGGCCGCACGCTCAACAACCGAACGAGCCCCGAAGGGGCACCGAACAATAACCCAGGGTGGTGCCGGGTTTCCGGAGCAACCCTGGGACACCGGGGCCAGGGAGACGGCCGGAAATGACTACCAGGATTGTGGGTGCCACG
>PLDW01000280.1 GCA_003136315.1 Gemmataceae bacterium
TTTTGAGGCCAAGGCTTCTAGGACGGCTGGAGCCTTAGAGACAACAATCATCAGTGATCCTGGGTGGATTTGAACCACCGATCTCCTCCGTGTCAGGGAGGCGCCTTAGCCGCTAGGCCACAAGATCAGGTCGAACTCTCCAGCGGATCGAGGAGAAGACCAGAGGAAGCCTCTGGGTTTTTCGCACCGCGCTGAAAATACCCCGGCCAGGATTCGAACCCGGAACGCCACGTTCGAAGCGTGGAATGATGTCCGTTTCAACACCAGGGTGTATCTACTTCAGAGACCAAGAACGAAGATCGGGAATGAGATCGAGGTCTCTTCCTTTGCCCTCCCGATCGAGTACCCCGGCCAGGAATCGAACCTGGATCCCCACCTTCGGAGGGTGGTGTCGTTGTCCGTTGGACCACCAGGGCAGATCAGCGGAAGGGGAGGGGGTCGAACCCTCATACCCTTGCGGGCGCCAGCTTAGCAAGCCGGTGCAATACCAGTTCTGCACACCCTTCCGTGTGTTAGGAGTGATCAGTTATCAATTATTAGTTATCAGTAAGACAAATAAATTTATACGCATCATATCTCTGCAAGAGATATGATTGGCTGAAAACTGAAAACTGAAAACTGACCACTCCTCAACAGTGACCCCGGTGGGAATCGAACCCACACGCCTCGCGGCCCCCGGCTCTCAACCGGGGCTGGCTACCAGTTACAGCACGAGGTCCATCAGTGGCCCGGGAGGGAGTCGAACCCTCACGCCTGGACGGCATCGGCTTCTGAAACCGACGTGGCTACCATTACACCACCAGGCCATGCCCACCGGCGACCTCGCCAGTGGAGTTGCGGTGCCTGGGACTCGAACCCAGTGGCCAGGCTTATGAGACCCGGCTGAGCACCTGCCCGCCCGCAAAAGATCAGTTGCAGACCTGGGAGTTGAACCCAGCATCCAGGCTTATGAGACCCAGTCGGGCGCCGGCCCGTCTGCAATTCGTACCGGGCTTTCGCCCGAGTGACCCGTGGGGGAATCGAACCCCCGTTAACAGGTTGAGAACCTGCCGTCCTGTACCGCTAGACGAACGGGCCAAATCTTCGAGCGGCTCGTAGGGGAATCGAACCCCCATCCCCAGGTTGACACTCTGGTATCCTGAACCATTGGACGAACGAGCCGTACCCTCAGTGCCCCGGGTGGGAATCGAACCCACATTGCCCGTGAAGGGCGGCCGATTTACAGACGGCCCGGCGGCCCACCGCACATCCGAGACAAATTCCCCAGGTCGCCCCGGGAGTAGCACGGGTGGGAGTCGAACCCACAAGCCCCAAGGTTTGAGCTCGGGCGCGATGCCAGTTTGCGTACCGTGCCATAGCACTGCGTCACAATCGCCAGCGTTCACTGCAAAGAGACCAATTCATTACCAATACGCACACACTTTAAATTCGTAACTGGTTCTCTCCGAACCTTTAAACTCTTAAACTCTTAAACTTTAAACGTCATAGAAGAGCACCTGGCGGGAGTCGAACCCGCGCCGCCGCCTTGGCATAGCAGCATGCTGCCAATTGACACCACAGGTGCATTACCATCACCGACAGAGCATCCGACGGGGGTTGAACCCGCATCACCGCCGTGGGAGGACGGTATGTTCCCGCTACACCACAGATGCTTTCATCAACCCGCCCCTCCGAATCAGTGGGACCAGGAGGACTTGAACCTCCACCTGCGAGCTTAAGAGGCCCGGATGCTGCCGCTAGCACCTTGATCCCGTTGCCTCAATAACCGCCAGCCGGCTGGAGTTTTCGATTCCCCTTGACTGTAAACTGCAAACTGTAATATATAATCTGCAAGCTGCAAACTGTAAGGCAGTTGGTGAGAGAACATCTACCAGAGGGTTGGGTGCCACGGGCGGCTTGTCNNCTTGTCCGCCCGTGTGACGCCTTCACGGGCGGACAAGCCGCCCGTGGCACCCTCCCATGATCGTGGTAGGTCATTTCCTGGCAACTGCTAAGCTGCAAGCTCACTATAAACGCCGACCGGCCGGGGTTTTAGGTCCCCCGGCCGGCGCGTGGATCGCGTTCCGTCCCGAGGGATCATCCGGTATCACTGCCGGTCTGGAGCATCGCCACTAGTCGGCCGACAAGATCGGCGACCATCAGGCGTTCCAGGTTACTCGTATACCAGCGTGTCATGGTAATTGTGTGACGCTTCTCGTCCGTCGAAGGTTCGCTGTTTTTCGTTCGGCCTCGGCGACCGTCGCCTCTGCCCCGTGTAGTGAATTAGACGCAGGACTCACCAGTTGGTTCGCGCGAAGTTCCAGAATCCTGGCTCCAGATCTCTCCGTCAATGAATGGCTCGTCGGGCCGATGTCGGAACTGGCAGGGTAGTAAGAGTGGCCTATCGCACTGGAGATTTTTATTGCCATGACTCGATTTGATCAATGTGGCTGTTCTCACCCCTGGTTCCCACGCTCCGCGGGTGTGGGGCAACGCGCCAGGGACAACGTCTGTCGAATCGCCGATCACGCCTCCGTTCCGTTCAGGCCAGGACGCGGAGCGTCGAAGACGGCATTCCCACGCGGAGCGTGGGAACGAGGGAGATTGGGAACCAACGGCGGGGGATGTTGTCGCGTCCAGCGAGAATTGTCAGATTTTTATTGCCATTACACGATTTGATCAATATGGCTGTTCTCAGATCATTTCTCACCGGGGTATGTCAGCCGCCACACCACCACTTTCCGCTTGCTGGAGATCGCCAGCATGGTTCGATCTTCGTTCAGGCACCACGAGGTCACGCTGCCTTCGCCCGGGATCGTCAGCTTGGCGGCACGCAAGGTGTGGTCATCGTGAAACACCGAACAGGTTCCCTTACCGGCCGTCTCGACCCGAAGCCGGTATTTGACGCGCAACAGTGCCCCCTCAGCGAGCGGTTTCATCGGCACAATCACGGCCCCGCTCTTCATGTCCCATACCCCAACTTGTGAATCGGTCTTCACTGTGACATGTGTGAGGGATGGGTCGAACGTCAAGTCGGCGGTTTCTTCGTTTGACGACCAGGTCGGACGGACTTTGAGTCGGACGTTTTTTTCTTCCCGTTTCCCGGTATTCGCGTCCCAGACCCATAGGTAAGATTGATCGCAGAGCCCGATCACAGAGTCCCCATCGGGGCTGAACGCGACCGCACGGAGGGTACTCCCCTCGGAGACAAGTTCAGTGATCGGTTGCCCTTTGGGCACGTTCCACAGCGCGACCTTTTCCGTGCCAGGTGCTCCCACCGCCCGGGTTTGTTTCCGGTTCATGTCCCACGGCCGCTTCCGCGGTTCCTGAATGGTTGGGGTAATCGGCCGCGTGATCTCAGGTTTGTCGGTCGGGAGGGCATACACCCAGACTCCGCCCCGATCCCGCGACAGAGGATCGCGGCTGAACACCCCCATCTGCCCCGGCCGAAACCGGAAGAGCAAGCCTTTTGGATCGAGCGCAGCATCGCTGCCGGGTGGACAATTCCCGAGTACGAACACCTTTTCTCCGGTGGTCACGTTCCAGGCCTGGGCAACCAGATCCTTGTTATTCGCGTTGGTCAGCAGGAGTTCTGGCTCGTCCGAAATGAACTGGTAAACTCGGGCCTCATCGGCCCCAGGCTCGAATTCCCGGATGAAGGCAAATTGGACCGGATCGGGCTGGAACGATTTGATCCACGCCGTCAGTTCCTCTTCGTTTGCGTACCCGACCACGCCGAGCACGCCAAGAATCGCAATCAGCAAGCCGCACGAAAGGACACGTGATCGCCGCCGGGGTCGGGGCTTGGCGAGGCTCTCGTCCTTCGGTTTGCGCGATGGGAGAGGTTTGGCCACTGGTAAGGGCTTGGGAGGGGGTGGTGCCACTACCGGGCGGGCAGCAGCCCGCCCCGCATCCACCGAAAACAGACAGGTGCAGCGCGGACACGGGACGGGCTTGGTTCGCCCTTGCTGAACCTGCATCCGTGATCCGCAACGGGGACAGACGAGTACCTCACTCCTTCCCCTCTGTTCATGCTCGCCCCAGATCTCGTTCGGAAGCGTCTCGATCACCTTCTTCAGCGTCTCCGAAGGAGGCGGCGCGGGTTTCACGGGGGGACGAGGTTTCGCGGGGGGATCGACAGGTGGGGTCAGGGGCCACACAGGAGCGCGCGGCTTGGCGGGAGGATCGACGATCTCCTCCGCGAACACGAGTCCAGCCACCTCCCCGGCGGTGGGTTCAACCGCCTGATTGGCCGAGTTTCCGCGCAGATATTCCGTGAGAACGTGGGCGAATTCCTTGGCCGAGGGGAAGCGTTTCTCCGGTTCGGGAGCCATCGCCTCCATGCAAAGGTTGTTGAGTCGCGAATCGAGCCCCGGTCGAACTTCCGCTGGCGAGGGGAAGTTTCGGAAGAGTTTCTGACCCATAATCTGCCAAAAATCACCTTCAAACGGTGTCTTGCCGAGCAAGTGCTCGTAGAGGATCACACCCAGGGCGTAGACGTCCGATAGCGGCCCAACACGATTGGTGTCTCCGGCCATCTGTTCCGGGGCCATGTACAGCGGCGTCCCCATGACAACTCCATCGGCAGTCATCTGCGTGTCGCCGCCGATGCGGGCGAGCCCGAAGTCCGTGATAAACACTTCGCGGGTGGCATCGTCCCAGATGATGTTCTGCGGCTTGAGGTCGCGATGGATCACTTGATGGGCGTGGGCAGCCGCCACACCCAGTGCCAGTTTTCGGACGATAGCGGCAGCGTGCTGAGGGGGAAAGCCGGTCGGCCGAGTGGCCAGAACGGTGGCTAACGTGGAGCCTGGAACGAACCGCATGACGATGTAGGGGAGATTGCCTTCAGACCCCACCTCATACACTGGGCAGACGTTTGGGTGGTGGATGGTTGCTGCCGCACGGGCTTCCCTCAAAAATCGCTCGCGAAAGTCTCGGGACAGCACCTCGCCGTGGGGAATCTTGATCGCGACCTCGCGGTGCAAGTCCGGGTCGAACGCGCGGTAGACGCGGCCAAACGCCCCTTGGCCCAGGACCGACCGAATCTCGAACCGGCCGATCAATTCGGTTAAATTGTCCTGTGGAAGCTCGGCATCTACCGACTCTAAGTTTCTGGTCGACTGATCAGTCGGTGCCGGTTTGACCCGCGGTGGGCTCTTTTGAGTCCTGTCATCCTCGGGTGTGGGTGTGGGCATGGTCGTCCGTCGGGCAAGGACATCGGAATCGATCTAGACAGACGTATTTTCATCCCTCGCAGCCTCCTTGCCAAGGGTTCTCCCGCCCGTCTGCACAGGCGGCTTGCCGTTTTCGTCGAGCCTGTACCGGGCGAAGATTTCTTCCGGGGTGATCCAGACGACCTTCCCGTCCCGCTCCTCGCATACCGAACGCCCCAGCCGCGCGTGTTCGAGAACGGCATCGCGGATCGCCAGTTCCAGCGCCGCGTTGATCGTAGCGTGATCGATCAGTTCAGCCGTCGGCAGGGTCGCAGGTTCCGCCATCGCTCGCACTCCTTGTGAACAGGTTCCACTGATCCGGGTCGAGAATCGTATCGAGATAGCTATTGTTGAACGCGATCAACCGGGGGTTGCCGTTGCTGTTATCGTACACCTGCCATGTCGTCAGGATTTGTCGGTAGAGCACGAGGAAATTTCGCACGCTCCGGGAGTACCGTCGGCGAATGGTTTCGTCCGGCACGTGATGACCACCGGAGCGCACTCGCTCCGCGACCCGGCTGATAGACAGATTCGGGCTGCTCAGCCAAAAGTAAAACAGATGGACTGCATACCCAGCTTGCCGAAGTTCATCGAGCCACGGGGCATACGTCCGGGCCGACAGGGTCGTCTCAAACGCGAAACTCCTCCGCGCGGCAGCGAGCGCGTGAAGGTGTTCCAGCATAATCCGCCCGGCTTTCACGGCCTCGGATTCCGGGTCGAAGGCATTCAACCCACGGGCGATCGTGTCCGCGTTCACGAACGCGGGGATTCGGAGCGAGTCCCGCAGGATGCGGGTCGAGGCGGTGGTTTTCCCCGCACCGTTGATCCCGCCCAGGACGGCGACGGTCGGCGGTAGCTGGCTCATGACTCCGCATCATATCATACCTGTGATCGGGAATCATCCCGACCCGCCCAGCGCTGCTGTCATTATGGAGGAGCGACATGTCAATCCGACCGGCTACGATCATGGCCTTGCTGCTCGGCGCCGCTTCCGCCCGCGGCGATGACTGGCCGCAGTGGATGGGGCCGAAGCGAGACAACGTGTGGCGGGAAGACGGGGTCATCGAGAAATTCCCAACCGGTGGGCCGAAGATCCTTTGGCGGGCACCGGTGGGAGGCGGATACGCTGGCCCGGCCGTCTCCGGGGGGCGAGTGTTTGTCGCCGACTACGTGACCACAGCAGACGTCCGGGTCGACAACTTCGGCCGAAAGGAGTTCACAGGGACCGAGCGAATCCTCTGCCTGGATGAGAAGACCGGGAAAGAAATCTGGAAGCACGAGTACCCGGTCAAGTACAGCATCTCGTATCCGGCCGGCCCGCGGTGTACCCCAACAGTTCACGACGGGACGGTGTATACCCTCGGGGCCGAGGGGAACCTATTCGCCTTCGAGGCTGCGACTGGCAAAGTCGTCTGGTCGCACGACTTGAAGACCGAGTACAACACCAAGTCCGCTTTGTGGGGGTACGCTGCCCATCCACTGATCGATGGGAAGAAGTTAATCACCCTCGTGGGCGGGGAGGGAAGCCATGTTGTTGCGTTCGACAAGGATACTGGGAAGGAGATCTGGAGGGCCGAAACACAGCGGGAGCAGGGCTACTCACCCCCAGTGATTATCGACGCTGGCGGGACGCGGCAATTGATCGTTACCGGGCCGTACGCTGTCCGATCGCTTGATCCGGAGACCGGTTCCCGACTGTGGACCACCCCGTATGAGGCCGATAACGGGGCGATCATTATGACTCCAGTTCAGTCCGGCGATTACCTCTACCTCGGCGGTTTCCAGAGCAAGAATCTGCTCTTGAAGTTGGCCAAGAACAAGCCAGCCGTCGAAGTGGTGTGGAAGAACAAGAAGGATGCCGGGCTCTCACCGATCAATGTGCAACCGTTCCTCGATAAAGGCATCCTCTACGGGTACGGCGGGGATGGCACGCTCTACGCAGTCGAACTTCCGAGTGGAGAACGACTGTGGGACACCGGTGGACCGGTCGGCGAAAAGCCGGTCCAATCAGGGACAGCGTTTATCATCCGCCATGCCAACCGGTACTTCTTCTTCACCGAGACTGGCTACCTGGCCATTGGTACGCTAACCTCCAAAGGGTACGAAGAGCTTGATCGAACAAAGTTGCTGGATCCGACTAACAATGCCTTCGGCCGGAAGGTCGTCTGGTGCCCCCCGGCTTTTGCCAACAAGCACATCTACGTTCGCAACGACAAGGAACTGATCTGCGTCGATTTATCGAAATAAGTTTCAAGTTTCAAGTTTAAGAGTTTCAAGATGGACCAGGGCTGATGCCCTGGTCCATTCTCTGACGGCCCTCTTGGGGCCTCAATCTTGTGGTTTTCCGACCCAGCGGGCCAGTGGGTAACAGCCCTGGTTGGCGTCCTGGTAGAATGGCCACGACCCAGCACTTACGCCGCGGCAAGCCCGCCGACCCCGGCTTTGCCGCATGGGTCTGCGCAAAAGGGGGAGCAACCATGTCCACCGACCCGGAACCCGCCGACGCTCCGGCCGAACTGGATCGCTCGAAGCCCCCGTTCCTGCGCCGGGTTCGCATCCGCGGCTACAAGAGCATCGCCTTCTGCGACGTGACGCTCGAACCGCTGACGATCCTCGTGGGTCGCAATGCGTCCGGGAAAAGCAACTTCCTGGATGCGCTGGCGTTTTTGAGGGATGTGGTGAAGTTCGGTGTCAGCGAGGCGGTAAAGCGACATGGGGGCTCTGACGCTGTCCTCTGCCAGACTCAAGAAAATCGAATTGTATCAATCGAAATTTCATGCGCCTATCTAATTGGCAAATCTCGCGATTATTATCATGGAAACTACCATATCGATATCGAATTATTAAAATATCAATCAGCAAAAATCCGTCGGGAAGAATTAAGAATCAATCATGGTACTTGGTGGTTAGGATATACGAATGAAGACGGTCGTGTAAATTGTCGTGCAGCGAACGATATATCATTAGATGCTTTATGGCATGTGAAAAATAGACCATTTTTTGATTCTTATCGTGATTCACCTGTCCCCGAGTTCTTGGATTCCCTTGAAGCGATAACTTCTTACAACTTTAACCCAGTACCACTACGACTCCCACAGAAACCGGATCGAGGGGTGTGGATGGAAAAGGATGGCAGCAATCTCGCGAGTGTCATCGAGACCACAAGCGAACTCGACCCCTGGATGATCGAACGCGCTGGACAGTACCTCTCGGCGATAACGGGGTCCGTTGAGTTCGCTGGAGTGATGCCAATCGGTGGCTTTGAGACACTTCGATTTCGGGTTATAGGCGACGAGAAAACCCCACCGCTTGAGTTCGATGCTTCGAGTATGTCCGACGGCACTCTACGGGCATTTGCCGCGCTAGTCGCCAGCGTTCAGATGGCCCCGCCTCACGGCTCTCCGAGCCTCGTGGCCATTGAAGAACCGGAGACCGCACTTCATCCCGCTGCGATGAATGCTCTGGTGGATGCCCTCGACGAGGCCACCCTGCGGACACAGATCCTGCTCACAACTCACAGCGCTGAGATGCTCGATAATCGCACCATTCAACCCAAGAACGTGCGGGTCGTGCAGATGATTGATGGCCGGACGGTGATTGGTCCAGTCGATGAGGCCAGCGTGGAGATTGTCCGGCGAAATCTCAATACGCTGGGTGGCTTGGAACGGGAAAATCAGTTGGAGGCTGATCTCGACGATCAGGACCGGCAGCAACAACTCCGCCAGGCCGTGCAGGAGTCGCCCGGATGACTTTCTACATCGCGCCGATTGTCGAAGGGGACACAGAAAAAGTATGTATCGAACGTTTGCTCCAACGAATCTGGTCTGAACACCTGTTCGCACCGATTCCCTTGCGAGTCCTCGAACCCTCTCGCGGGAAACGGGACGCGATGATCAATCAAAAGCACCCGGAATTTCTCAAGAAGATTGAGCAGGCGTCTCAAAAGTTGGCCTCGAAACTCCGAAACGACTCTTTGAGGCGAGGAATGTTGCTCATCCTCCTGGATGCCGAGAGCGCTTGCCCGGCAACACTCGCGCCCGATCTGTTGGGCGCTGCCCAAATGCATCTGGCGAATGTGGATATTGCCTGCATCCTGGCCAAGAAAATGTTCGAGAACTGGATCGTTGCAGGCGCTTCAACCCTGGCCGGAGTCAGTGGCCTCCCCGATCCCTTACCAGTACGAGACCAGTTTGAAGACCGAAGTGGAGCAGCTTGGATCGATAACCAACTCCGAAGCGTGAAGCAAAATCGAGCGTACAAGAAGACTATCGACGCTCAGGTATTCGTTCGACGGATGAACTTGCAGGAATGCCGGGCCAACTCGCCGTCGTTCGACAAGCTATGCCGCTCGCTCGCCGCTCGCCTTCCCCCACCGCCCGCGGACGTTCCTGCCACGGGTGGGTGAAAGCGGGTGTGGCAGTGTTCCAGGAGCGTGATTGGTATTCAGCCTGAAAGGCGGAGATTCCTCAGCCCAGGGCAACGCCCTGGGGAGACGACCCCCACCCTCTTCCAGCCTGAAGGGTTGGGATAACCTCGCTCTCGGTTGCGCTCCCAGCCCTTCAGGCTGGAATTAAAACCTTTGGAAACCCAGGGCGTTGCCCTCATCAGT
>PLDW01000295.1 GCA_003136315.1 Gemmataceae bacterium
GGCGGCGAAGCGTTCCAGGTGACGCAGGTGGGGTTTGCTCAGTGTGGCAGTCAATCCTAAAAGCCCGAGGAACGTGCCAATGGCCAGTGAACGCTGTACAACGGTTTTCATGGGTCGTGGGGGGTAGGGTCGGTGGCTTGGAAGTACCACTGTCCTATTCCCCCGGCCTTGTCTTTTCTCCCTTTCTGTTCAGGTGTTCACAACTTGACCACTGAACTCACCAGAATTCGCCAGAGTCCAGTATAGTGTCAATAATCCGGTGCTCACAACCGCCAAGGTGAGCTTCAGAAGCATCTCTGCGCCTCTGCTGCCTTCTGTGAAGGTGTTTGTCGAGCCTGGGCAATGAATTCCGCCGGTTGTCTTCCGCCAGCGTTGACCTTCCCCACCGATCAGGTTTGCTCCATTCTACGATCATTCTCGCCATCGAATTGGGCCACCACAAAGGGTCGCCTGTGATTCTCGTCGGCCACCGTGAGGCGTCGTTCCAGATCCTCGACACCACCTCGGATGACCCACCACTCTCCCCCTCAAGGGCCATCATGATCATGGAAGCGTTTGTGAACGCCAGGTAAATCCACGCTGCCTCCAGCGAAACGTGGAACTATCGCATCATCAAATGACCTCGCCGATGAGCACTGGCATCCACTCGGCCCGGGTCATCACCCGGAAGTATCGGGTTGACGGTTCACAGATCATGTACACCACGGGCTCTCCTCCCCGGGTTCTCACGAGGAGTCCGCGCATCCCTTGCTGGACGCGGAACCACACCCCATTTGACAAACCATACGTTGCCAGAATCTCCACCGGTTCGGGCTCCATCGCTGACCACCTCCCCGCCTCGACAGTAGTTTGCCACGTCCATCCCGTCGGCGGAAGTTTCCGCTCGGCCCGGTCCCAGTTCCCCCATTTCACGACCTTCAGACCCCCGTTCCACCACACGGGGAGGAGCGCTGGCGCAGCTCGCCAGTAGAACCGAACTTCCTTCTCCCCACCCCGGGTGTGTATCCGGACGCCGAGGTCGTGAGCCAAGACCAGCTCGTCCGGCAACTCGCTCAATGCCAGGGCAACAGCGGTACACATGGGTGTAGGTCAGAAGCAGATCTTCCCGCGGACATCACAGATGTCAAAATTGTTGGCCGGATCGGCATACACCGCCGGCAGGTACAGGGTTACACCGCTGCGAACCTTGAACCGGCCGTGGCGGGCATTCACTGCTGCCTTGGCCTGGGCAGCGGCATCCTTCTTCGGGTCCGGAGTGTCGAATAGCGACAACTGGAACCCCTTCCCCCGCCGCAACTCGGTCGCCAGGACATGCAGGTGGGTCGCCGTGGCGTAGGGGACAAAGGCCCGCCGGAGGGCCACCCGGGCGGCGTCCAGGAGGTCGTCAAACCGGTCCGTTGGGGTGGGGATCGAGACGACCCCACAGGTCGAACCACCGGTCTTCCACCCCACCTCGACAGCCAGGGCCGTGGTCCGCACGTTGTGGTAGTTCAACTCCTCAATCAACCGCTCGACATGGCGGACGGCCCAGGCCCATAGCACCACGGGTTGATCGACATTACCCATCAGGCTTCCACCCCGGCCGAGGGCCTTGTGGGGTGGTCGTTCGGGGCGGATTGGGGTGACAGGAGTGCCATTCAGTTCCAACCAAATCTCGTATCCGGTCTTGGTGAGCAGGCGATTGACCAACCGCCCGTCGGCGTCCGCCAGGTCGAGGCAGGAGCGGATACCGTAGGGAGCCAACCGGGCGGCACGACGGCCAGCGATGCCACTGATTTCCGTAACTGGGAGGGTGGCAAGCAATTCTCGCTCGTGATCTCGTTCGAGGACAGCAACTGCCCCGAAGGGCTTTCCAGTGTCCGAGAACAGCTTGGCCAGGGTTCGAGTTCGGGCGACCCCAATCGTCACCGGTAGACCGGCCGCCTCCAGGATGTGGTCGCGGATGGCGGTCGCCGTTTGGTGGAGATTCTGACGAGGGTGCAGACGCTCGGCTCGGAAGAAGAACTCATCGATTGAATAATATTCGACTTTCGGTGAGAATGTCCCGACAATCCCTAGCATCTTCCGGCTGAGCACCTCGTACCAGTAGAAATCGCGTTTGACGTACACCCCCTCGGGGCACAGGGCCTTGGCATCCCAGATGGGAGTGCCCGTCTTGACCCCCCGAGCTTTCATCTCGTAGCTCTTGGCGATCACACACGCCCCATTGTTGCCGAGCACCCCGACCGCCTTGTCAATCAGGTCCGGGTGCCGGACCCGCTCGGCCGAGACGTAGAAGCAGTCCGCGTCCAGATGGGCGACAAAAGCGGTCAAGAGGGTTCTCCGGGTCGTAAGCTCCGATGGAAGTGTCGGTATCATCCGGCCCCCTTGTATGTGTACACCCGATCAGTTATCCATTCAATCTGCGGACGTGTTCCGGTATGTTCCGCGTGGTGAGACCCATGTCATCCGACCTCCCTTCCACCCCCCGCGGTGTGGTCAATCGTTGGGCCGAGAACTTGCTCCGGGAGTTGGCGACTCACCCGGATGCAGGTGTGGCAATACGCTCGGTGGCAACAAGCGGCGGCCTGGCTTGCCTGGTGCTCGTGTGGCCCGTTGGGGAGAAGATGCCAACCGCCCGGGGTGAGCAGGGAAAGAAGAGCGGGGGGCGAGAGCGCTGTCGGGCGGACATCCTGGCTGTCATCCAGGCGGCCGGGCGACCCCTCACCCGCAAAGTGGTGGTTCGGACGTTGAAGGCAGCCGGGGCGGGGCATGGCGCGGGAACGGTGGCCAAGGCGTTGGCTGACCTGACCTCGACCGGTGAACTGGTGAATCACCGTGACAAGAAGGGCTATCGGATGCCAGGATGGATACGGCCAAGCCCGAGCCTGTTCGACGAGTTATGAGTCGATGGTGCCAGGAGGAGTGGCGGAACGGTCGGTCAGTCCGTCCCAGGGGATTCGTTTCCCCTCAAGTCGGAGGGCTGGGAGAGGCGGTAGGGGCTTTTTTACCCATACGATCTAAACGCAATGAGCCTAGTCTGTACTCATTGGTCGGCCGGTCCAATTCTCATTTTCGACACCCTGTTTGGTCCGCGGATGATGACTTCAGTCGTGTCGCCGTAGTACCTGATAATAACCGGGCGGTTCGGGTCGAGTGTGTCAAAAGGCGACGGTCCAGGCCATGGGTAGTCTAGCTTTTCTGACACCCATGAACGCCAGACAGCGTCCATGACAACTACATGCATCACAGATGGCCCACTATTTGGGACACCCGCGAGGACGATGCTCGTAACAGGGATAGGTGTGAACGACGACTCCGCGCAGGCGACTCGGATCGACTCTCGCCGAACAGCTTCCACCTCCTGCGGACTGTAGCATCCTTGGGAGGTCGACGCGACCAACGCAACGACCGCGCCTGTCAGATATCGCAAGCCTCGCATGGGCAGCCCCCTTCACGATCTCGATCTGCCTAACGCCTTGTTCACCTGCCCGAAACCGCGTCAGCGGTGAGGGTCAGGTGCAGCAGTGGGCTAGGCATCTTCCGCACCTTCCTCCCAGCCCTCGAATCCCACGTCACTTCCGACATCAACATAGGCCCGGCAATGAGGGCAACTCTGGACCGTACCATTTTGTGCGGCTGGGAATTCAGATCGCTTACCGCACTCCTCGCAACAGACCTCGATTGGCGGTCCGGTAACTTCGCTCGCGTTCTCTCCAGCCGCACGACGTGCCGCTGCACGCTGTTCGTAGTCAGTCAGTACCTGCCGAGCCTGTTCGATATCGGCTCTCTCGATCCACACCTGCGGCTTGTGAATCTCGGCCACAGTACCTCCTAGCCATACCCCAACTTGGGAGACATCTTCGATCACCATGGCCTCAATGCCTGCGCCGAGCAACAACCCACACACCAAGTGGGCTTCAACGTTGCTGCCCGCGTTGTATGCTGCAAACGGATCACGGAAATTCATGCGACACCAGGCCTCTCCTCTGCCGCCTAACTCCCTGCTCACCGGCCCGAAGCCGCGCCAGCGGTGAGGGTCAGGTGCAGCAACGGGATATATCTCATGGCCGCGTTGGTGACGGGCCGAACCTGTCGCTAATGGTAAAAGGGATCTCGGGTTGCCCCAGTCCCAGCGTGGATCTTTCAGCCGATGCGGAAGCTCGGCAACCACGAAGCGGGATCAGGCTGTCCCAGGGATTCGTGTTTCACAAGTCGGTGAGCCGGGAGAGCGGTTCGGCCGGGCCTGGGGTGATCGTAGCCACGGCCCGCCCGGATCGGTGTTCACTTCACGACCGGGAAGTCGGAATACTTCCGCAACCCGTAATACGGTTGCTTCGGGTCCGTGTTGACCTTGGTCGAGAGCGCGTCAACCTTCCAAACCTCGCGGCCGTCGCGCTCGGCCCTCAGCGAACAGTGGCCGTTGAACCGGGCGAACGTGTACTGCCACTCCACACCGTTTTGGCCCTTGCGGGCCTCGATCATGAGGAAGGCTTCCGGGTCCGTGCCTCGGACGAAGGCGAACAGCGCGCCGTCCGTCACGCCCTGCTTCTCACTTATGTAGCGGTAGATCGGCTTGGGAAGCAGTCGCATGTCTTCCTTCTTCATATTCCCGTAGTCCGCGACCACGGAATGCTGGGCCGCCAGGGTGCCCATCTGAGTCGAGCGGACGACCGCCGTCGGTCCTGGTTTCGGGGCACCGGGAATCGGCTTCAACTCCACCCCAGGGCGTTCGGGCTCCCAGACGATTTTCCCGCCGTGTAACAGGAGCGGCAGTCCCGTCGAGAGCGAGTGGATCTCCGTTTCCATCGCCCGGCGTGCCCCGTAAATGTTCGTGATCGCTGCCACGACCTCGGGCCGCCCCTCGTGCGTCCAGACATACACATCGCTGTAAAACCGGCGGTCGAGCTGAAGGAGCCAGCGAAACACTGGCTCGGGCTCCAGCCGCAGATTTTGTCCGGACGACTTGTCGAGTTGGAAGACGTATTCGCCAGCCAGCTTCTTCGCGATGGCTCGGGCCTCCTCCGCCTCGACCTTGTTGTCAGCTTTCTCGGCAGCGGGTATGCCCGGTAGCTGGTTCGGACCAGGGCCTGGCAGAAGCAAGACCATCAGCAGGGCGTTCACGGCAGAATCCTCGTCGGGGCGGTTACCCCATGCACGATCTTTCGCATGCAGGGGTAACCACATTGTCACCAGATGAGCGAGGAAATCAAGACAAATAGTCTTGTCCGACCCAGGAGGAGCCCCCCGCGCGAGAAACGGGCAGGCCGCAGGCCTCGTGCAGGTGCTTTGGCTCGCAGCAACGAAGTGGGATCAGGCCGTCCCAGGGGATTCGGTTTTTCTTAAGTCGGTGGGCGATGTGAGCAGTTCGGCTGTTGCCATTGCTGCAAAAGTTGAGTTCATGCGGTGGCTCAGACGCCAGGCTACCCAACTCACCATGATCGCCAGCGCCCCGGGGATAGCGGCAAAAACCAAGGGGTTAGGGCGAGTTACCTGTTTGATGGCGACGTAAACCGTCGCTGTCGTACCCAGGCCGGTCATCATCATGCCAGCACAAGCCTGTCCCAGCCCGCCCACCTTGCCCAGGGATCGCCAGCACTGGCCAATTCCAACTACGCATAACATGGTCCCCACCAAGGCTGCCCCAGTTGAGACTGCGATCAAGGTTGCTGCCCTTGACGTGCCAGCTTCGAGGGCTTCCTTGGCATTCGTGATGTCGGTTTGCTCCCACCAAGGCTGTCCATTGAGATGGTCAATGATTACTGTCAACACAGCAATCGCAAGCCAGACCATCCCGAACCATAGTGATGACCTTGACCATCCAGATACTCGCTGCTCCGTTGCCATGAGATGCCCTCTCGATTTGCCTTTTATGGAGGTCTTCCTCAAGCCTGGGCAGTGAATTCCACCGGTTTACTTCCGCCAGGGTCGACCTTCCCCACCGGTCAGGTTCGCTCCATTCTTCGATCATTCTCGCCCTCGACTTGGGCCACCACAAGAGGGTCGCTTGCAATTTCCACCCGACCACCCCGAGGCTTAAGTTCCAGACCCTCGACATCAGCTCAAATGACCCCATCTGCCCGTTCGGCAGACACCTCGGGGCCAACTCGGTAATGGAAGTGTCTATGAGCGCGCGGAGTTTTAACCCAGCCTCCTGGTCTTCGCCCCTGGCCGAGTAGCCAACCCATCGCACCTGAGGTCGGGCGAACAAGTAATGCAGGAGCAGACTGTCCTCGACGCGCAGATTTGACGCCTGCGGGCCGATCGCGTTGCGAGACGGGAATGGTGAGACGTGATGATCGGGGGGCTGGGCGGCCAACGCACGGCCTTCGCACTGGGCCAGGTCGACTGTCCTGCAACCCACCTTGCATGAGGGGTGAGGACGGTTGGAGATCAAAAATGGGGGAGACTCGTGGTCGCCGACCTTCTCTTGAGATATTAGCCACAACGTGCGACTGCTCGGCACGTACCGTTGGAGTGTCATGATTCCTGTGAACCACGTCGAGGATGGCTATTCGACTTTGTCCCTCTCCACCATCTCGCCAGGTAGAGACACCTTTCACTGTAGGATGAGATTTCGCGCAACCCAAGGCTGAAGAATGAGATAGGGTGTGCAAAACGTCCTTTATCAACCACAAAGACCACCAGGGCCAAGGGGTGGCAAATAGCAGGGAAAGAAGGATATCCACTGCAATATGGCTGATGTGCCTCGCCACGACAGTTGGGGAGCTTGTTACACGTGGGCTACCTTTCTGCCGTCCAAATTCGGTATCATGGCAACGGTTGCACTCCCAAGCCGAACTGATTCAAGGAACCTGGAGGCATGTCATGAAATACGTCGCATTAGCCCTTCTTCTCGCTGCCGTCCATTCCTTCATTGGCACTTCTGCGGGCTCGAAGGCACCGCCGGTCAAGCCACTACAAAATCAGCAACAGGCGGCACCGCCGAACCCGAACATCGACATGGACGCCTACGTGCGATCCGTGGAGGAAGTAGCCAAGCATCGCGAAAAGCGCCGGCTTACGGAGGATGACTTCATCAAGATGAGTGGGGAGGATGGCACCATTGTGCTGGACGCCCGCAGCAAGGACAAGTACGACCTGCTGCACATCAAGGGCGCGATCCACCTGAGCTTCCCGGATATCACTATCGAGAGCATGAAAACAACGCTGCCAGATAAGAAAGTTTGTATCCTAATTTACTGCAATAATAACTTCAAGAACTCAGAGCTGCCATTTCCACCAAAGCCGTCGATCGCGTCATTGAACATTTCGACGTATATTACGTTATACAACTATGGCTATCGAAACGTATACGAACTCGGACCACAGATTGACCCGGTGAAATCGAAGTTGAGGTTCGAAGGCACAATGGTTGCGAAGTGAACCGTCGGTAGAAGTCGTGCAGTGAGATGGGCCAGTGGAAAAAGCATTCGGACAAGTCTGTCCGAGAAGTTCCGGTATGCTCTGCTAACGCTGAGGGCCACTCCCGATGGTGTGGCCTTCTTCGTTTTCGACGACTTTCTGGCCCATCCCGCAGAGCGGAGCAAGACCGGTTCCGATGCTTCTGGAAACCAGGGGAATTGATGTCGCGTCGAGCGAGAAGTGTCTCAATTCGTGTGAAATACCGAGGGTGAACCAATAGGCTTTGTTGTGGTGGTGCGGAAATAGAGGTCAGGTGTGGGCCTTGGCCCGGCCCCCAGCGCAAACGCCCTGGGGACGGCTGATCCACAGGTCTACTACTTCACCGACAGGAGCTTGTCTTCCTTGGGGAAGGTCTCCAGTGTCAGCCCCTTGAAGTGGATCTCCTGGGGAACGGAGTTGGAGTGCAACTGGAGCCCAATCGGTCCGGACTTGATTCGCTCCGGTTCCGGATCATACCAGTCCACCACAGCCGTCCCGTTCACCGCCACCCGCACCCGGTTCCCTTGGGCCAGGATTTCGATGTCATTCCAGTCGTGCTGTTTGCCAACCTTTTTTGCAGGAGCCCCATTCACCGGCAAGCCGTTCCGTCCGAACAGATCATACATGCCCCACCCCGACGGGAACATCACCAGATGTCCGGCATAGGTGTACTTCGTCCGGTCCTTGTCCGGATCCTTGCTCACGTCCGGCTTGATGGTCCCCCAAAACGAGACTCCGGAGTGCATCTCGGATTCGACAAGTTTGGCCGCGAATGTTAGCCGGAAGTCGGTGTAATTGTCCTTCGTGACGAGATACGTACTGAACTTCAGTGGGGAGGTGTTCTTCGCCACGATCACCCCGTCCTTGACCGACCACAGGTCCGAATAACCTTCCCACCCCGTGAGCGTCTTCCCATCGAACAGCGCGATCGTTTCGGTCTTCCCGCTGCGGGGTGGGACGATCTCGGTCGCCTTGGTCGGCGGGGGGGTCTTTTTGTCCTGGCCGGCAGCGAGGCCGGTGCATAGCAGGGTGGATAGCAGGAGGAGTGAACGCATGGGAGGGGTCCAGTAGGCAGGTCGGATCCGGGCCACGAGGGCGATCATACCGCGCAAGCTCCTCCCGGCCAGCGTATCACCAGGGGAAATCTCAGGGGAGCAATGGGCGGCAGGCGGGTCATTGACCGGTAGTGGAGTCGGTCCGACACTGGGAGATGTCGCCACAATCCCCCGCACGCAATCGAGGCATCCAACGTGGCTGGTCATGTTTTCATTGTTCGAGGGGACATCCGTCGACTCGCCTGCGATGCGTGGCTCTTACCTTGCGACGGGCGAGCACGGCCCAAAAACGATTGGTTTCTCCCCGGGTACAGCGGCCCGCGGGACGGGACCAGGTTTCTGGAGGGTGGACCACGAACGCAGCTCCTTCGGGGCACACCCGCTGGTTTACCCCAGCCGTGGCTGACCCACGTCGGCTCACATCATCGCCCGGTGAGTTGGTACGTGGACGGGGCGAGCGAATTCCTCGACGCTGCGGCTGGAGTCATCGCGGCAGCCGCCGATGTCCCGCTCTTTCGGCGCGCCCGACCCCTATTGGCTTTGCCGATCGTCGGGACCGGTGGGGGCGGTGCTGCCGCACGGACGGGAGAGGTCGTACAGGAGCTCCTCCCACGGCTGGAAACTTTCGCCACACGACCATTTCCAGGCGACCGGGAGTTCGATGTCGCGCTGGTGTGTTGGGACGCCGCGAGCTACGCAGCGGCTCAGGCTGAGCGGGTCCGCCGGACGTCCTGGCCGACTGACCTGACAGATACTCTGCGTAACGAGGCCGAACGCCTGGCCCGACTTGCCCTTCGTGGGGAACTCGCCCTCTTCCTCGGGGCTGGTGTGAGCATGGCGGCCGGGCTCCCCGGATGGGACGGATTGCTCAGGGCTCTCGCAGAACGGGTCGGGATGTCGCCCGACGAGCAACGGGCTCTGGCGGATCTCCGCAATGCCCTCGACCAGGCCACTGTCGTCGAGCGGCGGCTGAAGGACCGCGGTGAGACTCTCGGCCGGGCGGTGGCGACGGTACTTGGTCCTCGTCGCCATTACGCTCTGGCACACGCCCAGCTCGCGGCTATGCCCGTGCGAGAAGTCATCACCACCAACTACGACCAGTTGTTCGAGGACGCCTGGCACCCAGCGGATGCTGACGGACTCTCAATCCTGCCTGGAGGGATTCGGCCGAATGCCCGGCGGTGGCTTCTGAAAATGCACGGGTGTCTGTCCGACGCCGACCAAATTGTGCTGACTCGATCGAGTTATACCCGCTACGACGAGCGGCTCCCGGCCCTCACCGGCCTCGTCCAGGCGTTTCTGGTCACCCGACACGTCCTGTTCGTGGGGTTTTCACTGATCGACGACAACTTCCACCGAATCGTGGATGCCGTCCGGCGGCTACGGACGGCAGCAGGGTCGCCAGCGCGGTTCGGGTCGGCCCTCACCCTCGGACACGGCGGACTGGCCGAGGTACTCTGGGAACACGACCTGGAGCGTATCCGGATGGATCCCCGTCAGGAGACCCCAGGGTTCCCGGTCGCCGAGGCGGCCCGTCGCCTGGAAATCTTCCTCGATTACCTTCTCTCACGGACGCGGAACACGGCCCATCTCCTGGTTGGCGAGCGTTTCGACCCCCTTCTGACCCCGGGTGAACGAAGATTGCGAGATGCTCTCGGGCAGTTCGTTCGCGCTGTGACTGGAGATGACGCCGCGTCGGTCCGTGAGACCGTCGCGTGGCCACAGGTCGAACGCTTGCTCTCCGCCCTGGGGTTCGACCCTCCGCGCTAGCGCCCCAGAGTGCCACCGAGAAGCGTGGCTCGACTCGGGGCGACTCTCGACCGTAAAAGTTTTGCCATCAAGCCCTTGTCCCGAAATAGGCCGCGACGATTGCGACCAGTACACCTTCCCATACCTTCAACCCTTCGACGCTCAAAGGGCCTTCGATGTTTGGCCGAATCAGAAACTGGAAGATCGTCTCGGCAACCAACAGGAGGATGGCGATCACCCCGGCCCACGCCCGCAGTGTCTGGAACAGGTCGCCGTTGCGGCCCAGGATAAACCGCAGGAACAGGCCGACCGCGAACCCCCCGGAGAGGGTGGCGAGCAAAACGGGCCACTGTCCGATGTCTGAGGGGTTCGGAGTCAGCCGTGTGGTGAGGCGGTGCGAGTCCGTGTAGGCCACAAAGCCGACCACCGCAACGCTTCCCCCGACGAAGATCACACGCATGAGCCAGGGGAGAAACTCGATGTGGCCTGGGTCGTGGGGAATCGGGTGGGATGCGAACGCCATGAACACCAGTGTGAGCAGGAAGAAGTGCCCGAGTGGGACGGTCAGCTTCGTGGGGTCAGTGACATCTGGCAGGAGCAGGAAAATCCAGAAGAACGAGCAGATCAGTACAGACATGAACCCTCGGACGGTGCCCATTGGTAGCCCGTAGGGATGTCGGATGACTGCGGGGACAGTGGCAGCGGACATGGCGTTTCTCCGTGGTGGACAGCTCACTATTAATCCATTCGCTCGCGCCCGCCCAACCTTTCCCTTGTCCCAGTCTTGACGAACGGAACGGATGACGTAGCATGAGAGTCTTCCGGAAAATGTCCGGGGGTATTGCCACCGATTCTTTCCCGGACACGTGCGGGGCGGGTTAGCAGATGTCCACGTTCATGGCCAACCGAACAACGGTCCAACACAAGTGGTTTGTGGTCGACGCCACCGATCTGGTCGTCGGGCGACTGGCCGTCCTCGTCGCCAACGTGCTCCGCGGCAAGCACAAACCCGACTACACCCCCCACTGCGACACCGGCGACATTGTGGTGGTGGTGAACGCCGAAAAGGTGCATTTCACGGGTCGGAAGTGGGATCAGAAGAGCTACCAGGATTACTCCCATTACGCTGGCGGCCAAAAGATCACCCCGGCACGGGAAATGCGCGATCGTAAGCCCGAGGAGATTCTCCGCCGGGCTGTCAAGCGTATGATGCCCCGTGGCCCGCTCGGTTACAAACAACTGGGCAAGCTCAAGATCTACTCGGGGAATCAGCACCCACACCAGGCCCAGCAGCCGCAAGAGCTGAAACTCAAGGGCTAAAAGCCCTCTGACCCCCAACAGCCCGGCGGGTTTCACCCGACACGCCTTCCCCGGCGGTCTCGCCCCGCCGGGTTTTGCCTACCCAACCAGGGATGCCGCGATCATGGCCGAGAAGAAACCTGTCAAGGTCCCGAAAACGTATTACCTGGCGACTGGCCGGCGAAAAACCGCGGTCGCTCGGGTGCGGTTGAGCGAGGGGAAAGGGGCGATCACGATCAATGACCGCCCGTTAGATGCGTATTTCACTGAAGAGAAGGACCGGGCAGCCGTTCTTGGGCCGCTCAAGGCGACCGACCAACTCGGCCGGGTAGATGTGATCGTCAAAGCCACCGGTGGCGGGATCACCGGCCAGGCTGGAGCCGTCTGCCAGGGACTGGCTCGGGCCATCAAGACCATGTTCAGCCCGCCGGACGAGCAAAAACGGCATGTGTTCAACCAGACGACTGTGATCCGCAGCTATATGGATGAGAAACGAGCTCGGGAGCTGGCCAAAGCACCTACACCTCCCGCCGTGACACCAGCCCCCAGCGCCGATGGGGTAGCCGCAACCTCCGACCCGGCCGGTGGGATGATCAAGAAGCTTCGCGATTCCGGTTTCCTCACCCGGGACGCCCGGATGAAAGAGCGGAAGAAGTACGGTCTGCGTGGGGCACGTCGCGGAACCCAGTTCTCCAAGCGGTGATCCCGCCCAACGACCTATGCATCGTGAGCCCACCCCCCAAAGGAGTGGGCTTGTTTCTTTTCCCCCCCCGACACGTCGGGATGTGCAGATTTTCATTGATTCAGGGCAAGTGTTCGCCTGGTGGGTGATTTTTTTGCCAGCACGAATCTTTCGCGTGCCCTGGTGAGTGCGGCTTGCAACTCCCCTATTAGCAACGTGATCGAGCTACAATTCGCCAGCTTTCACCCATTGGCATATCATTCGCTCTCGGCAATTCTCAGCCAAGTCTTGAGCCTTAAAGGCCAGTCTGCACTCGATTCCGGGGGATGCTCCGGAAAAATCCTCACCCTCGCGACGCGCTGCAAGATTTTCCGGGCCTGGGGATAGCAGCGGGCTCGGCGGGTTCTGGAGTGGCACTTCCGAACCCTGCAGCAGTTGTGGAAAATATCACGCCAGTCGAACTGCCATTTATCATATTGACAAGGTTTCCACCATGAGTCTATTGCTGCATCCCGTCTGTTGGTGGAGCCGGACGGGCCGAATACGGCTCCAAAGCGTACCAGGCAATCGGTACGACGGCCATCGGTTCGTCCCGACTGTCGAGTCGCTGGAAGGTCGATTGGTGCCTGCGAGTACCATCATCGGGGCCTTTGGTGTCGGGGCAGGCGGTGGTCCGCTGGTGACTGTGCGATTCGATGATGGCGGTCAGTTCACCTTCTACGCCTTCGATCCTGCATTTCGGGGCGGGGACAGTGTTACGCTGGGTGATGTCAATGGAACGGGCGTCCCTGATGTCATCGTCGGGGCCGGGCCAGGCGGCGGGCCTGAAGTCGAGGTCTTCGATGGTTCCCAACTGCTCAAAGGCAACGCCGTGGTGACGGCCCGTTTCTACGCCTTCGATTCCAGCTTCGAAGGCGGTGTCACACTCGCTGTCGGACAGGTGAATGGCACCAGTCATGATGATGTGGTCGTTGGCGCGGGCTCCGATGATCTCGCTGCGATCAAGGTCTTCGACGGTGCGCAATTGGCGCAGGGCAATCCCGTGGCCACCGCCTCGTTCCTGGCCTTCGCTCCCGGGTCGGGTTTTCCTCCTCGTACGGCATGGGCCACCTTGGCGGTTGGTCCAGTCAACGGCACGGGCCACAGTGATATTGTGGTGGGTTCCGGCCCAGGTGTCGCATCGGAAGTGAAGGTCATTGATGGGGCGATGCTGGCCCAGGGAAAAGCGGTGGCGACCGCCGACTTCATGCCCTACGATCCGGCATTTCTGGGAGGTGTCACGGTCGCTACTGCCGACATCACTGGCAGTGGCCATGACGATGTCGTGGTGGCCCCGGGGCCAGGCGGCGGACCCGACGTCAAGGTATTCGACGGCACACAACTGGCGCTGGGCAATGCCGTGGCCAGGGCCAACTTTTTCGCCTTCGATCCCGCGTTTGTGGGTGGAGTTTCACTGGCCGCAGGCAACATCAACGGCACCAGTTCCGACGATCTGATCGTGGGAGCCGGTCCAGGCGGCGGGCCGCAGGTCGAAGTCTTCGACGGTACAGACCTGGCAACGGGTCAGGCCGTCGCGACAGCGAGTTTCTATGCCTTCACGACAGCCTTTACTGGCGGTGTCCAGGTCGAAGTGACCTCGGTTTCAGGCAACGCCAACGACATCCTCAATATTGTTGCCGATCACGGGGGCGGCCCCGAGGTGGAGACCTTCAACGGTACTCAATTGGCCGGGGGAGACATGACACCCCAGGCCAGTTTCTTCGCTTTCGATCCCGCGTTCCGGGGTGGTGTCAATCTGGGGTTCGTGTTTGCCGCGAGTTTCCTCGACCCGTCCTACATCAATCTGGACCCCGCGGGCTACCAACCTGGTCGGTATGCTCCCATACCTGGCGTGACTGACGAGGTGATCGGTCTACAACCAACCACCTACAACTTCGTCCGAGCTCCACTCTCCGGCACGCTCCAGGTCGCTGAGCTTGGCAAATCCACCTACACGCACCTCAATTCTGGCGGTAGCCCCCTCGGGGCGAACACCGGTACCGGGAGCCTTCACGCTAACGGTAGCGGGAGTATGGGCCTCGGTGGTAAGGCCCAGGGCGGCGGCCTTTATCTGACCCCCGGACAACTGACCCTGGCGAACCCGCTGAGCACCGTGCCCACCGCAGGCGGTGTACACCTGGGGAGCAACTCAGCGAACCAGGACGTGACGCCGGGCGAACTGGAGGATGTGATCGAGGGAGCCATTTCCTGGTGGGATCAGGCAGGCATCGATCGTGCCCAGGATCAACGACTCCGCGACGTGCATTTCGACATCGCCAACCTTGGCAATACCTTGCTGGGCCAGACGACCAGCGGCGGGGTCATCCACCTGAGCACCACCGCTGCCGGTTACGGCTGGTTCGTCGACACCACGGGAACCGAGAGTCCGCCTGCGGGTCAGATGGATCTGGAGACAGTTGTCGCTCACGAAATGGGGCTGGTGCTCGGTCTGAAAGAGGGTCCGCTTCCTGGCGACATCATGAACACCACCCTGGCCCCTGGAGTGAGAGTCATGCCTACGGCACACGACGTGAGTGAGTTCGGCAACCCTGGGGGATAAGGTCGGCCAGACACATAGCCTGGCTCGGCGGACGAACAAGGTGAAACGATCTGCAAGCAGCTTCAGAGGGATCATCATGAACAGGTTTTGGCATTTGAGTCGTTGGTCGGGTGGGGCAGGCAGGCCGCTGCACCGGCACCACGGCGATCGGTTCATCCCCTCTGTCGAGTTGATCGAAGGTCGGTTAGTCCCTGCGAGTACCATCATCGGGGCCTTTGGTGCTGGGGCAGGCGGAGGTCCGCTGGTGACTGTCCGCTTCGATGATGGTACTCAGTTCACCTTCTACGCCTTCGATCCGTCATTTCGGGGCGGTGACAGTGTGACGCTCGGGAATGTCAACGGAACGGGTGTCCCCGATGTCATTGTGGCCGCCGGGCCAGGCGGTGGGCCTGAAGTGAAGGTCTACGACGGTACACAACTGCTGCGCGGCAACGTCGTGGCGACGGCCAACTTCTACGCCTTCAATCCCAACTTTGAAGGCGGCGTCACACTTGCCGTCGGCCCAGTCAATGGCACCAGTCATGACGATGTGGTCGTCGGTGCTGGGTATGATGCGTTCTCCGCGATCAAGGTCTTCGACGGAGCGCAACTGGCACAGGGCAATCCCGTGGCCACTGCCTCCTTCCTGGCTTTCCCACCCGGTTCGGATTGGGCCACATTGGCGGTTGGTCCGGTCAATGGCACCGGCCATGACGATGTGATCGTGGGCTCCGGCTTTGGTTCTTACTCAGAAGTGAAGGTCATTGATGGGGCGATGCTGGCTCAGGGAAAGGCGGTGGCGACCGCTGACTTCATGCCCTACGCGGCAGGGTTTCTGGGAGGTGTGTCGGTGGTGACCGCCAACATCACTGGCACGGGCCATGACGATGTGGTGGTGGCCCCGGCGCCAGGCGGTGGACCCGACCTCAAAGTCTTCGACGGAGCGCAACTGGCGCTGGGCAATGCCGATGTCACAGCCAATTTTTTCGCTTTCGATCCCGCGTTTACAGGCGGAGTTTCGCTGGCCACAGGCAACATCAACGGCACCGGTCACGACGATCTGATTGTGGGGGCTGGTCCGGGGGGTGGGCCACAAGTCAAAGTGTACGATGGCGCCCAACTGGCCCTGGGTGATCCTGTGGCCACAGCCAGTCTCTACGCCTTCACGACGGCCTTTACCGGGGGCGTCCAGGTCGAAGTCACCCCCCTTCCCGGCAACGGCAACGACATTCTCAATGTTGTCGCCGATCACGGCGGCGGCCCCGAGGTGGAGACCTTCAACGGGACACAGTTGGCTGTGGGAGACATCACCCCCCTGGCCAGTTTCTACGCCTTCGATCCCACGTTCCGCGGCGGTGTCAACCTGGGCTTCGTCTTCGCTGCGAGTTTCCTCGACCCGGCTTTTGTCAATCTGTATTACAACGGTTTCGGCCAATCTCCGGTATTCGGCAAACTTGGTGTGGTGGAAGTCGGCCAACCCAACTCCGTGTTCATCACACTCGATGGCGGCACCAGCACGGGCGCCAGCGGCACACTCCTGAGCAACGCGACCGGTTCCGGTAGCCAACACGGTGTCGTCGGCAATCTCCGAGCGATGGAGAGCGGGGGAATGGGCCTTGGTGGAAAGGCGCAGGGCGGCGGCCTTTATCTGACTCCAGGACAACTGACCCTGGCGAACCCGCTGAGCGCCGGGACCACCACAGGCGGCGGACGCCTGGGGAGTGACTCGGCGAACCAGGACGTGACGCCGGGCGAACTGAAGGATGTGATCGAGGGAGCCATTTCCTGGTGGGATCAGGCAGGCATCGATCGTGCCCAGGATCAACGACTCCGCGACGTGCATTACGAAATTGCCAATCTTGGCAGCAATTTACTGGGTCAGACAACCACCGGCGGGGTCATCCACCTGAGCACCACCGCTGCGGGCTACGGCTGGTTCGTCGACACCACGGGAACAGAGAGCCCACCTGCGAGTCAGATGGATCTGGAGACGGTTGTCGCTCACGAAATGGGGCTGGTCCTGGGTTTGAAGGAGGTTCCAATTCCCGGCGACATTATGAACCCGTTCCTGGCAGCTGGGGTAAGGATCACGCCAACCGCCCAGGATCTGGATGGTCTCGGCACTCCAGCGGGGTAAGACGAGCAGGAGGTGTGCCCGGATTCGGTTGCACAAAGAGAATCGATCTACAAACATCTTCAGAGTAATCAGCATGAGCATGTTCTGGCATTCCGGTCGTTGGTGGAGCAGTGTGTGCCGGTCGCCGCAGCAGAGCAGACCAGGCAACCGGCACAACACCCATCGGTTCATCCTGTCTGTCGAGTCGATGGAAGGCCGGTTCGTCCCCGCGACAACCATCACCGGGGTCTTTGGCACCGGGGTGGGGGGAGGCCCCATCGTTACAGTCTGTTTCGATGATGGCACTCAGTTCAGCTTTTATGCATTCGATACGTCATTTCGGGGCGGTGTCAGCGTCGCGTTAGGGGAGATCAATGGAACGGGCATCCCCGATGTCATCGTGGGGGCAGGGCCAGGGGGAGGCCCCGAAGTCAAGGTCTTCAACGGTGCCGAGTTACTGGCTGGTCAGGTCGTTGCAACGGACAACTTCTACGCCTTCGAGTCCAATTTTGATGGTGGTGTCACTCTCGCAGTCGGCCAGGTCGATGGGACCAGTCATGACGATGTGGTCGTCGGCGCGGGCGGTGCGGTCAAGGTCTTCGACGGGGCAGAACTGGCGCAAGGTAATCCCGTGGCCACCGCCACCTTCCTGGCCTCCCGTCCGTCTGGGACGAACACGACGATCCATCTCGATTCGGACGATAACAGATCATTCACTCTGGCGGTTGGCCCGGTGAATGGCACAGGCCACAGTGATGTGGTGGTGGGCTCCGGTGCTGGTGTTGAATCGGATGTGAAGGTCATTGATGGGGCGATGCTGGCCCAGGGAACAGCGGTGGTGACCGCCGAATTCATGCCCTACGATCCGGATTTTCTGGGCGGTGTCACGGTGGCGACCGCCGACATCACTGGCTCCGGCCATGACGATGTGGTGGTGGCCCCAGGGCCAGGCGGCGGACCCGATGTCAAAGTCTACGACGGTTCACAACTGGCCCAGGGCAATGCCGTGGCCACGGCCAACTTTTTCGCCTTCGATCCCGCGTTTGTGGGAGGTGTTTCGCTGGCCGCAGGGAACATCAACGGCACAGGTCACGACGACCTGATCGTCGGGGCGGGGCCAGGCGGTGGACCGCAAGTCAAGGTCTTCGACGGTGCCCAACTGGCAATGGGACAGGTCGTGACCACAGCCAGTTTCTACGCCTTCACGACGGCCTTCGCCGGGGGCGTTCAGGTGGAAGTCACCTCTGCGACTGGCAGTGCCCGCGACATCGTGAATGTTGTCACCGATCCCGGCGGCGGTCCCGAGGTGGAGACCTTCGACGGTACACAGTTGTCGATGGGCGACATCGCTCCCCAGCACACTTTCTACGCTTTCAACCCGGCTTTCCGGGGAGGTGTCGATCTGGGGTTCGTCTTCGCCGCGAGTTTCCTCGACCCGGCCTTCATCAATTCGCAGCCCAGCTTCCTCCAAAATCACGGTTCCGGCAGGTTCCATCGCACAGGGATCGGCACTTCCAGCAGCGGGTTTGGCAGGTTTGGCAGGTTCGGAAGCGGCATCAGTTCGGGTGGCTTCACAAGTGGTGGGAGTGGCGGGGGTGGCGGCAGTGGCGGGAGTGGAGGAAGCGGTGGGGGCGGCGGTTCCAGTCTTCGCGTTGCCGGTGGGAGCGTCGGTCTTGGTGGCAAGGCGCAGGGTGGCGGCCTCTACCTCAGTCCCGGACAACTGACTCTGCCCGACCTGCTCAGCACACCGACCACCACAGGAGGAGGGCACCGCAGTTCTGCATCGATCAGCACGTTCGTGACTCCAGGTGACCTACTGGGGGTGATCGAGGAAGCCATTACCTGGTGGGATGAGGCAGGGATCGATGCTGCCCAGGACCAGCGACTTCGAGACGTCCCGTTTGACATCGCGAACCTTGGCGGAACCACACTCGGCCGAACCACCTCCCACAGCATCATCCATCTGAGTACCACTGCTGCTGGCTACGGCTGGTTCGTCGATCCGACCGGGACGGAGGGTCCAGTTGCGGGTCAGATGGATCTGGCAACCGTCATCACTCATGAGATGGGGCTCGTGCTGGGCCTGAAGGAGACCCCGACTCCCGGCGACATCATGGACCCATTCCTGGCACCCGGAACCCGCGAGATGCCAACCTCCCAGGATCTGGATAGCCTCGGCACTTAGGACCCGCGGAGAGAAGCCCTCCCCAACTCTCCACCAAGGGGAGAGGGGCTCAGACATGCCGGCCTCTACTCCCCCTTCCTTTGTAGGGAAGAGGGTTGGGCGGTTAGGTTCTGCCCACTTCTCCCCCTTCCTTTTCAGGGAAGGGGGTTGGGGGGGTTAGGTTCTCCCGATCCCATCCACGTCCATCGGATACCCATGCTCATGCACGATGCGTTCTCCAGGGCCGCTCGACTCCACCAGCAGGGACACTTGCACCAGGCTGCCCAGGCTTACCAGGCAATCCTCGACCGCAATCCCGGTCATGCCGATGCCCTCCACCTTCTCGGCGTGGTGGCTCTCCAGTTGGGTGATGCCTGGCGCGCCATCGATTTGATCGGCCAGGCCATCACCTTGGTCCCGAGTTCGGCCGCCTATCATGCCAACCAAGGCGAAGCTTACCGGGCCATTGGTCAACTGGATCGAGCGGCCCAGTGTTGCCGGACCGCTCTTAGCCTCAAGCCCAATTATCCCGAGGCAGCAAACAACCTTGGACTGCTTTTGCTCGCCAAGGGGGATGCCGCGGCGGCAGTCAACGAATTGCGACAGGCGGTCGGTCTCGCGCCGGATCGTGTACTCAGCCACAACAATCTCGGCAATGCCCTACGCATCATGGGGGATGCTGGCGGAGCGATTGAGGCGTTCCGCAAGGCCGTGGAACTCGATGTCAACTGCGCGGAAGCGCATGGCAACCTCGGCCAACTGCTATTGGAGCAGAATCAGCGCCAGGAGGCATTGGTCCATTGCCAGGAAGCCGTCCGTTTGCGTCCCGATCTGGCCGAGCTCCAGAACAACCTGGGCAATGTCCTTCGCGAGTTGAGCCGCCTCGCGGAGGCCAAAGACTGTTACCGCGAGGCCATGCGATTGAACCCGGACCTGGCCATGACTTACAACAACATGGGACAGGCCCTTCAAGAAGAAGGCGATCTGCGTTCTGCGCTGAACTGGTATCGACAGGCGCTCGAGCGAGAGCCGAACTCCCCCCGAATCCAGGCCAATGTCGCGAGTGTCTTCGAGGAGCAGGAGAGCTTCGATCAGGCAGCGAAACACTATCAGGTTGCACTCCGGCTCGATCCGCACTTTGCTGAGGCACACAATGGACTTGGATTCACACTGCACCAACAGGGCAAGTTTGCGGAGGCGATGGAAGAGTACCGCGCGGTGATCCAACTCCGTCCCACCTTCGCGCCCGGCCACTGCAATCTGGGTAGTCTCCTGGAGGAGCTTGGCGACCTCAAGGAGGCGGAGGCCGAATTTCGGATGGCCCTCGGGCTCGACCGGGAACTGACTGCAGCACACGCTCAACTGGCCACGCTGCTGCGGGGCAAGTTGCCAGAAGACGACCTGGCTGCCCTTCGGCAGGCAATGGCCCGTACCCCCCTGGCGATCGGCAAGCGTCTGGCTCTCCACTTCGGCCTGGCTCATGTCCTCGACGGCCGCGGCGAATACGACGCGGCAGCTGAGCACATGCAGCAGGGGAATGCTCTGTGCCAGGAGCTGTGGCGGAAACAAGGCCAGAACTACGATCCGCAAGCCCATAGCGACTCTGTTGATCGTCTCATCACTGCGTTCAACCCAGATTTCTACCGCCAGACACGTGGTTTCGGGCACGACAGTGAGCGACCGGTGTTCATCGTCGGCCTGCCTCGCTCCGGTACAACTCTGACCGAGCAGATCCTGGCCAGTCATCCGCTCGTCTTCGGTGCCGGCGAACTGAACGCAATCAAGGCGGATTTCGATGCGATCCCGCGCCTCCTGAAGACCAGCGCGCCTCCCATTGAGGCCCTGGCCGGGCTCCATCGTGAGGCTGCGCAGCAGCTTGCTTCCTGGCACCTTACCCGCCTCAGCAAGCTGAATGACACAGCGCAGCGCGTCGTCGATAAGATGCCAGACAACTACCTGTATCTCGGACTGATCGCCACGCTCTTCCCGCAAGCCCGCATCATCCATTGCCGCCGCGATTTGCGGGATGTGGCCGTCTCGTGTTGGATGACCCATTTCCGTCACATCCGCTGGGCCGCCGATCAGGAGCACATCGCGGCACGCTTTATCGACTACCGGCGGATCATGGATCACTGGCGGCAGGTGTTGCCAGTCTCCATTCTCGAAGTGGACTACGAGGAGACAGTGGCCGACCTGGAGGGAGTGGCGAGGAAGCTGATTTCCTGGTGCGGCCTGGCATGGGATCCCGCATGCCTGGCTTTTCACCGGACAACCAGGCCGATCCGCACGGCGAGTGTCACCCAGGTTCGCCAGCCCATTTACCAGCGGTCGGTGGCGCGGTGGAAGCACTATGAAACGAGCCTACGACCTCTATTTGCCGCGTTGGAGGCGATTGAGTCCGAGAGGTGAATAGCCACTGTTCCAGCCTAAAGATAGAAACCCACAGCGAGCTGGGCGCTGGTGGCGTCTGGTATCGCGACACTACGCATTTCCCCCTGCGGATCGCTAAACGAGTATAAAGTCGAGGACGGCCATCGAGCGGGCTCGCACCCCGCCAATGCCGCGACACTGCGCCACACCTCAAATAAGAGGTGTGTCCAGATCAGGAGACTCCATGAGTTCCCATTCCATCTCGAACGTTGATATCCACCATCACGACACACATGGCAAGGCGTTGCGCATCAACCTGGACAGTCGCCGGTATGGAACGTTAGCCGAAATTGGTGCCGGGCAGGAGGTCGTGCGCTGGTTCTTCCAGGTCGGCGGGGCCGCTGGCACCATCGCCAAGAGCATATCGGCTTACGACATGACCGTGAGCGATGCAATCTACGGCGAGTCGGACCGCTACGTGAGCCGCGCGCGGCTGGAGGCGATGCTCGACCACGAATACTCGTTGAACCTGCAACGGCTGTCCGCCTCACGCGGTGATGCCAACGCCTTCTTCGCCTTCGCCGATACCGTCTCCGCCCGCAACTTCCTCGGCACCAACGATTGCCACGGCTGGATGGGCGTGCGTTTCCAGGTTTATCCGCGCGACCAGGAATCGCAGATCATCATCCATTTCCGGCTCGTGGATGCTTCCAATGTCCTTCAACAGGATGCTATCGGCATCATTGGCGTGAATTTGCTCTACGGGGCCTTCTTTTTGCACCACGAGCCAGAACTGCTCATCAAATCGCTCATGCACGAATTGAACCCGAGCCGGATCGAGATCGATATGATTGAGTTCTCCGGCATCGGCTTCCGTGCCGTGGACAACCGCCTGATGAGTTTGAGCCTGGTGCGGCACCGGCTCTCCAAGGCCGCGATGTTCGGCCCAGATGGGAAAGTCATTTTACCGAGCGAATTGTTCTACAAGAAATCTGTCCTCGTCGAGCGAGGTAGCTTCCGACCTGTGACGCACGTGAACCTGGATATCCTGCGGGCGGCATCAGAGAAATTTCAGGAACAATTGACGGGCTCGCACGACAGTCCCATTGTCAAAGTAGCCGAGATCACGATGCGGAACCTGATGGATGGGAAGGACAAGGGCACGCTCGACATCCGAGATTTCCTCAGCCGCGCGGACGTACTGCGAGCTGCCGGCCTGAATGTTATGGTCTCGGATTATTCGGAATTCTACCGTCTCGCGGGATACCTTCGTCGTCAAACCGTGAAGGCGATCGCTCTGGCGATGGGCACCGTGACTCTCCCGGACATCTTCGACCCCAGCTACTACACAGATCTGGAGGGTGGGTTGCTCGAATCGTTGGGCCGGTTATTCCGCGGCGAGCTGACGCTATTCGTCTACCCCTTCCTGAACCGCACCACCGGGGAATTGATGACGGTGGAGAATCTCGACTTGCCTCCGGACCGGAAACCTTTGTTCGATTTTGCCGTGCGTGCTGGCCGCATCGTGGGGCTGACCAATCACAACCCGGAATACCTGGCGATCGACGGCCGGGCCGTCTTGAAGATGATTGCCAGCGGCGACCACACCTGGGAGAAGATGGTGCCGGAACCCGTCGTGCAACTGATCCGAGAACGCCGACTTTTCCATTGCAAATGGTGAAAAGCGAGCGTGCCACCTTTTGCCCATACTCCGGAGCTGAGCTGTGAGTGACAACCCCACCACCCCGCCGCATGTCCACGCCAAGGCGTTGGCCGTTAACCTGGATCACAGCTCTTTCGGTACGTTCGCCGAGATCGGGGCGGGTCAGGAGGTGGCCAGGTACTTCCTCACTGTCGGGGGGGCGTCGGGGACGGTCGCCCAGACGATCTCCGCCTATGACAAGACGGTCAGTGATCGCACGTACGGGGCAGGAACCCGGTATGTCTCCCGGGAGCGGCTGCTGGCGATGCTCGACCACGAGTACGGGCTCCTGGTCGAGCGACTCGGGGCGACTCGCGGGGCAGACACGCGGTTCTTTGTCTTCGCCGACACCGCCGCGGCCCGAAACTTCAAAGGTGACAACGACCAGCACGCCTGGGTCGGGCTGCGATTCCAGACCGCTCCGGGCGCGGAGCCGAGCGACGTCCTTCTTCACGTCAACCTCATGGACTCGACTGCGCAACAACAACAGCAGGCTCTCGGGGTGCTCGGCGTGAACCTGATCCACGCCACCTTTTTCCACTGGGACGCACCCCCAGACGATTTCCTCGCCGCGATCTGGGATGAGCTGAGTATTGAGCGGCTGGAGGCGGATGTCATGGATTTTCGAGGGCCGGCATTCGAGTCGGTCGACGCCCGCGCTATCTGTCTGAAGCTGATTCGCCAACGGATGAGCTGGGCGATCACGTTCGATACGTCCGGACGAGTTGTGGAGCCGGCTTCACTGTTGCGGAAACGGCCGTTGGTCGTCGAGAGGGGCATGTTCAACCCGGTTGGGCCGCACCATGAGGCCATGCTCCGTTGTTCGCTACGGCAACTCCAGTCCGAGGGGTTGCCGCCTGACCACCATCCGTTCGGGCTCCTGGAACTTACCCTCGACCCGGTCATCGGAACCCCACCCGAGGATCCAGATGTCCTCGCGCGTGTCGAGCGGATCACTCAACTCGGGCCGGTCATCGTATCGGGGTTCGGTGAGGGCTACAGACTCGCCGACTACCTCCGCCGACATACCACCGAGCCCATCCGGTTCGCCGTCGGGGTGTCCCATCTGGCTCGCCTTTTGCTAGACCGGTTATACCGGGGCGAGCCTGGCCAGCTCCTGGAAGGACTCGGAAAGTTACTCTCCCGGAACGTGAAGATCTACGTCTACCCGATGCCTCGTGACGCACTACTCGCCGCCCTTGGAGCGAATGCCGAGCATTTCCTGATCGATGGCGGTGATGGGGACTTGGTGAGCTCCGACCACATTCACCCGAAACCACCGATCGAATATCTTTACCATTACCTCCGCGAGGCACAGTGGATCATCTCAATCGCACCCAGTTAGCACGACACGCCTTTGATGCACCCCATCGTTCCTCATCCTCGCGGTCTGGCCGAACCATAAGGCAACTGCCCTGCCAGTGCATCCGAGCTTTAGATGCACCAGTTAGGTTGCCCTGGCATCAAGCAGCGCATGAGCCAGTTTTTCAACTCGGCCATCCACGTGGGACGAAGAAGCAGTGATATCAGGTCTAGCTAGCCAGCAACGTTTCCGCATGCGACTTGGCCCGATTTGTGCCGACCAAATGCTCCGCTAGCCATGACACGAGATCGGGCTCGACATCGTCCTTGACGATCTTGGTGTTCCACTGACTCGCCCGAGTTGTTGGTGCGGTTGAAGTCGTTTCCTTGAAGATGCGGTAGTTTTCGCCCACTTGTTCGTTGTTGGCGTCGATCTCAAGCGCCCTCTGGAAAAGACGATCCACTTCGCCCCGGTCTGCCCCCAAGGAGTCCCTACACACAGCAATCCACCCGTGGAGTTGGGCGGTGATGGGTCGGCCCGGTCGCCGCTCCAACGCCTGTTCGCAGAGGGCAATGGCTTCGCGAAACTGCCCATGCATGAATGCGTGGTGTGCAAGATAGTAAAACGGTATGTAACCCTCGGTGGGGGATTTCGATGCTTGACGGAAATCCCTTACCGCTTGCTCGGCCGGGTATGTGAGCATTCCCCTGGTTGACAACGGGCCTGGGGCTGACGGATCGAATTTGATAGCTTCTTCGGCGAGGGTCAGAGCTTTTCTGTCATCCCCAAGTCGCATCAGACCCAGAGAGGCCGCATCGAAGCAGGCTGACATCACCAGCCGCATTTCCTCGTTGCGTTGTCGAGAGTCGGGGAGTGCACGGTACGCGCGCCACGCCTCGTCGAAGTACCCTATCTGCTCCCTGTGTCGTTGCAATCGCTCGACACCCTGTAGGCGTGAGGCTCGAAAGAAAGTCACGATCGAGGCAACCATGTACGTCACCCCGTTCGGCGCGAGCTCGAGGAGATGGCGGGCGTAATCCCACGCTTCGGGTAATTTTCCCTCACTTGGCAGACGAAGTGGACACGACGCGGCAAAAACCATCAGGTCGTTGTCCTCTGGCACGGTCGAGAGAATCATTGCATAAAAGATTGCCGCCGCCCGCCAGTGCCCCAGTTCCTCGCATAGCCCCTTCCGCAAGAAGGCGAGTGGGCCAGGCTCGTACACGTAGGGGTGATCTTTGAGCAGATCAAGGACTTGGCGGTGCTGGTTTGAGAGCCACAGATGGGCGAAAGTCTGCTTCATCCTCGTCTGGTAATCAACTGCCGCGCGGAACTCGACATCCCGGAGGAACTGCGGCAGTAGGCCCCTTGTCTTTTGGGGAAGCACTCTCGCTTCGATTTTCTTCGCTAACTCGAGCGCTCGCCGATATTCCCCGCCCTTGTAGTACTGGGTCGCCGCGAGGAACCGCAGGAGGGTCTTGTCTGAGTGCTTGTACGCCCCGGCGATGTCTCGCAACAAGATGTCCCCGGCCTCGACGAACTTTGCCCGTGCGAGCGCGGTGTCACCCCGGCCGAGCGCCGCTAGACCTTCGGCCGCGGCGAGCGTTGCGGGGTCCGTCCGGTCTGTCGGGGGTGTGGGCATCATCGCCGTTTTCTCTTCCTCCGCCGCCTCCGGACAAAGTGCAGACAACTGCGAACATTGGCTCCCGGTGGGTGGGTGAAGGCTGTGACCGAGGCGAACCCAACTTTGCTGTGAGTCAAAACCTGGTCGGCTTTCTCCAATAGCCGCTTCCGTGTAGCCCGCCCGTTGGCGTCCTCCCGGACCCCGCTTATCTCCACCTGGTCAAGCTTCCGCGCACGGCGGGTCAGGACCAAGTAATCTCCGCCACTCCCGACCAGGAGTACCCGTTCCAACACACCGCCTTCCAGAGCCTGGATCAGGAGCGCCACCACGGCAATGGCCGCCAGCTCCGTCAGATCCTGTTCATTCCACGTCAGTTGAAAGGTTGCGCAGCAATTGGTCAGGTCCGGAACCCCGTCCCAACCGATTTCGCACTGGATTGTCGATGGGGGGTCATTTCCAGGCTTCCGAATCCACTCGACAGCGACCGCCCTACTCATCGTAGCATCCGGGCACCGGGTCGGGTCAAGACTCAGCCGGATAACGGCGGCGATCGCATGCGCCCGGAGCAAGGCCATCCCGATTTTTGGCTGCCGGACCGGCAACGACGCGAGTTGGAGAATGTGGTCGTTCGGCATCGGGCGACCGGGAGAGTAATCGGTGGCGCTGTCGTGTTGTTGTATCGAGATCCACCTGCAGGGAGGTCGGACCTACTGCATGGCAAGCCACCGGCCCCGATTCACTCGTTTGCTGGGTTCTGGATGGAATTGTGGGGAAGCGGTAATCAATCCGATCGGATCGCTCCTACCGTGGCTTCAGTTTGAGGCCAGCCGCCCGGGTCTGGCGGATGCCTGGGCCGCGAGGAGCACTGACTGGATCCCTCTTCACCACTTCTGCCCCGAATTCGATCCGTTGCAACCGCTTGCAAATGCTCTTAGCGTAGTCTTCCGAGATTTCAACCCCAATGTAACGACGGCCGAGTTTCTTCGCCACTGCAAGCGTCGTCCCGCTTCCGGCGAATGGGTCGAGGACCACCTCCCCCGGGTTGGTCGCGACCCGAATGATCCGTTCGAGAACGGCTTCTGGCATCTGGCAAGGGTGTCCGGTCCGCTCTTTGAAGGTTCCACAGACCCGTGAGACGCTCCAGGTGTCCGATTCGTCCTGGAAGTGGTTGTCGGTTTCTTGGGGGCGGAGAACCCAGGTATCGTCTGGCAATTTGCCGATCGGGTTGGCCCGCCGATCCGAGTAGGTCGTCATCCGGGCCGATGGCACCCGCACTGCATTGGCGTTGAAGGTGAACTCCTGGGGGTGACGGGTGTAATAGAGGATGTGGGCGTGGCTACGGTTGAACTTTTTGGTGCAGTTCACTCCAAAAGTGTAGTGCCAGACGATCCAGTTCCGGAGCGTCAGGTTGAGCGCATCCAGCCGGACCTTGTGCTCAGCCACATACTCGTCGCCGATCGCCAGGAACAGCGATCCGGTCGGGGAGAGAATCCGGACTGCGGCCTGCAACCACCGTTCGGCCCAGGCGAGATAATCGGATTTCCCACGACGGTCGTCGTAAACGTCGTAGTCGTAACCGATATTGAACGGGGGATCCGCGAATACCAGGTCGACCGAGCCGGCCGGCCTACTGTTCATCACATCCACGCAGTCGCCGACGATCAGTTCGTCTCGTTCCATGTGCGAGTCACTCCCGGTATTGACCGTCGTGATGGGCCACGTGGCAATCCTGTCACAATCGCGCTGATCGCGCAAGTCGAACTGGCCCGAACATTTCGACAGGAGGGTGGATCGGGGAAATTGTACCGACTGGTGGGGTTAGAACGAGGGTGACGAAGCCAAGACCCGGCCCGGCCCCTGGTGGGGGGATTGGGAGGCTGGGTCGCTCTCTTGAATCAGGGGATAGCATTGGACCGGCCGAGCGGGTACCATCAAGCTGGTTTCGCTCAACTCCACGAGGCTGCCAATGCCGACCGAATCGTTCGATGCGAAGGGATTCATCCGCACATTACAGGCTCGGGGATGGAACTGGAGTGGCACCGACGAGAATTTATTGCTCCACCCCACCGACCACGACTTTTTCCTTCGATACGATGTCGCCACCAACCGACTCATGCTCTCGCCCCGTCTGAACGAACACCTGGAGCTTGTCATCCCGACCCCGCCGGGCAAGAGCAAAGTCTTCGTCCGATGAGGTGACGGCAGCAGCATTTTGGCCGCAATTTGTGTGGCCAGAAGGGGGTTTTTGCCTCCCGATGGGGGAGGTGAGAACCACAGCCCCTTCATCGTGAGCTTTTTACCTGCCACACGCCTCAGACGTCTCCCAGGAGTTGCGGCACCTTCTCGCGGAGGTGATCGATCTCCTGGTGGGTCTCGCCAAGGTAGGCGAGCAACCGGAGGTCATCGCGGCTGACTGTCCCGCCACTGAATAGCCACGATCGGACCCGGAACAGTTTGTAGAGCTTCACGAGCTTCCTGTCGCTAATGAAGATCTTGTCCTCCCGTACCAGCGTTTTCACCAGCCTCTGGAACTCGCGGAATACGTCCGCCGGGAAGAACAGTTTGCGGTCGTTCTGCTCATCCTCGCGGCCATCACCCGGGGTCTTCCGGGCGAAAAGGAACGTCAGATAGCGGTTGGCCTTGATGAAATCATCCAGCGAGCAGTGCCCCTCAGCCCACGGCTTCTGATTCAATCCCTTGTACGCTTCGCCCTGGAGGCCCGCATCGATCAACTCGGTGAAGAACTCGTCCTGCACCGATCGGCTCTGGACCTTGAGCACGAACCGGTCCTTCAGGGCGGCGAGTTCGCCCTGTTCCGGGATCTCGTTCGTGGCGGCGAACAAAACCCGCAGGGGAACTGGCTCGGGTTTCCCCTCCTGGTAGAATTTCTTCTCGTTGATGATGGTCAGGAGGATGTTCAGTATGGCCGAGTTCGATTTAAAGATCTCGTCCAGGAACGCCAGCCGGGCGGTTGGGAGCTTGCCTTCCTTCTTGCGGATATAGCGCCCAGCCCGCAATTCCTTGATATCGATCGCGCCGATGATCTCGCTCGGCTCGGTGAACCGGGTGAGCATGTATTCAAAGTAGTCGCCCTCGTCCATGCCGAGGGCGTCCTTGAACTTGAGCACCAAATCCGATTTGGCGGTCCCCGGCGGGCCGACCAGAAGCAGTGGTTCCTGGGCGACGGCAGCGACCACCATCAGGTCGATCAACTCTTGTTTGTGGACGAAGAACCTGCCGAGCGACTCCCGGAACCGGTTGATCTTCTTCCGCAAGGTGTCGGCCTCGGTCTGGAGGTCGGCCAGGGACAGGTCGTCGGGGTTGACTTTCGTGGAGGCGGCCATGGGTCTCCGGGTCACAGAAGGTTCAGCCACCATGCGGTTGCCGCCCTGGGAAGGCAGACGCGGCGAGTGGTGGTGAAAGAGAATTGTAAACGGTTCGGCTAACGTCGGGAATCTCTGCGATCCCACACGGGAAACCGAGGCACCACCGATCCAGCGGCCGCTTCATCCCAATTCGGCAGCCGCCCGTTGCGTTGTCACTCCGGGGAAGTTAATCTATCCGAGGTGTGATCATTCTGGGTCGATCGTTTCTGCCCAGAGAAACCCGATGTGTCCCATCCAGGGAGGTCGTCCGATGTGTCACGTGAACGGGTTCCGTCGAGCGCGTCTCGTCGGTTTTCTCCTGGTTATCGCGGGCCTTCCGGCTGCTTTGGTGAAAGGGGCTCCCCCGGACCGTCCTACTGGGTCGGTCCATGTGTTGTATGTCGAGAGTTGGCCGCGGTGGGAGTTCCGCCATCACCGGGGGCTCCTGCAGGATCCACTCTCTCGACAAAATGGTTTCCGGGGCCGGGTCGTACTCCTGGGTACAGAGGACGCCTCGCTACCCGATGACCCCGCCCGGGCTGCGGGCCTGCCGATTCGTGGCGAACTCGACCACTTCGATCTCGTGGTGTTGGGGGACATCGACCCGGCCGACAAGCGGCTTGGCCCCGAGTACCTGAAGAACCTGGCGCGATTCGTGAAAGATGGGGGCGGGCTGGTCGTTATCGCCGGTCCACACCACATCCCGCACGACCTCAAGGGCACGGCCCTCGAACCCATTCTCCCCATCGAACTTGGCACCCCTCCCGCGAAAGACAAACCGGACACAGAACGCAAAGAGGGATATCGGCCCGTGCCAACTCCCTTCGGATGGCAGCACCCGGCGTTTCGCCTGGGGACGGCCGCGACCGATTCACCGGATGCGGTTCGAAAGGTGTGGGAATCGTTACCCGAGATGTACTGGTGGGCAGAGGGATACGTTGCTCGACCCAAGGCGGAGATCCTGGCAACCCACCCGACGGCCGGGGGAAAGGAGTTGCACCCTCTGATGGTGAGTCACAAGTTGGGGCAGGGGCGATGCCTATTTGTTGGATTCGATGAGACGTGGCGATGGCGTCGCGACGATTCGGACCGGCACTACCGGGCGTTCTGGCTGGCGCTGTGGCGATCAATGGTGGGGCGATAGGGCGGGGGCATGGTTTGAGGTTTCGAGTTCAAAATTTAATAACGAAAATACGGCACGGTGCGATGAGTGGGTGCGAGGGGTAACATTGTCATTGGCGAAGTCGCCAGGTGAGCTGATACGTACCCGGCGACTGACGTTTGAACCAGGCCGAAAATACTGTGCCTGGAAACCGGCTGCTGAACTACGGGAACCATCTTCACCTATAAACTCGAAAGTCTAAGCATTAAACCACTCTCCCCCAGGGTGGCGCTGCGCGCCACCTCCGGTCTGTGACACCGAGCGCACACACTCACTTTTTCTTGAGGACATCGACTTTCTTGTCTTTGTCTTCTAGTTCCATCATATTATCGGCCAGCTTCTTGATCGTCACCGTCGCCTCAACCGTTTGGTTCTCGACGGTGATCTTCACCCTCAGTTCATCCTTCTCGACTTTGTATGTGCCGCTGACCTTGACATCGCCGCCGTCGGTCTTGATGACCACAGACAACTTCAGATCCTTGGTGAACTCGATCGTGCTCCCGGCCGGGACATCGCCCCCGGCCTTGGTGACCTCCCAACTCCCAATGATCTTCGTGGCATTGTCGTCGGTGTCCGCAGCTGGGGAGAACCCTGCCAGCCCGAACACCACCACACCCAGTACCACGGCGGACAACTGCTTCATCCTACGTCCTCCGGTAAGCGCACCCCGACCTGTGGCCGACCCTGGCCGGTACGAGTGCCCATTCATAATGATTATAGGGATTTTGCGGCCATCGAACGAGGTGAACAGGCGATCAGAATGTAACTGGCCGGGCTGGTCGGGCGAGCATCTCACGGACCGCAGTGACGATCTCCCCCACTTCCGCCAGACCGCCGATTCCGGTGTCGCCGCAGGCGAGACGTTTCTCGATCGGCTGGATCACCCGCAAAGTGCGGCTCCGATCATTGATCTGCGCGATCAACTGGGACTCGTCGAGGTGACCAGGGATGTGTCCAGCTCCGGCGTCCGCAGCGATCGCGCGAAGGTGTCGGCGGGTGAATGGGTTTTGCCACATCAGGGTGTTCATCGCCGGAGCAAGTACCACCGGCCTGGCCGGATCCCAGGCCCGCCAGACACACGTCAGGCAATTGTCGCACAACCCGATCGCCAGTTTCGCCAGGGTATTCGCATCCAGGGGAGCGATGACGAACACTTCCGCCCAGGTGCGCAGATCGATATGGACCACCCGATCGCCAACCTCATACCGCCGACCTGTTTTGCGGCCTGACCATTCATCTTCGTCCAGAAAGACGACTGCGTCGCGGGCAGGTTGTTCATTGCCAATGGCTGCCGGATCGAAGAAATAGGCTGCGGCCTCGGTGGCTACGATCTTGACGGCATGACCGTCTGCCACCAGAGCTGTGTACAGGGCCGGAACGCGGATCGCAGCCACACTTCCTGTTGCTCCCAGAAGGACATTAGCCATCGGCAGCACGCTCCTGGTACAGGGACTCAATCGCCAGAACCAGCCGATCCGCGAGCTCGCGTCGGGGAATCCGGTCGTACCGCCCGCTGATTGGGCCGAGGTAGGCCCAGTGTGCGGCTCCATCGAGTGTGTTCGCCACCATCAAATCTGCCCCCGAATATTCCCGGGACGCCTCCCCCACCTGGACCAACTCCTCCTCTCCGAGCCCAACCTCCAGCTTGAATTTGACCAGTATACCGCCGAATCCCCAGGGTTGTCGGAATCGGTCGATCAGTTTGGGGGCTCGGACGAGCCGGACCCAGAGTTCTGCCTCGGTGCTCTTGATTTTACCGGCCTTCTGTTCAGTCAAACTTGGGTGGCCTGAACGCCCCTCCCACTCACCGGTGCGGGCGTTGAAGAAGGTGCCCGAGTTGGGCGAGAAGGTGCCGGCGGGGAGGAAGTCGCTGACAGCCGCCGAGTGACAGACCACATCATACGGAACGGTCCGGAGTTGAATCTGAAGGAGTGTGGCGAGATCGTCGAATGTCTGGTACGTGAGGACTGAAAACCGCTCTCCGGGATCGCGGTGATTCATCCCATACTCAAGCAATGCCTCTGGGTGCGAGGTGGCAAGGGTGACGGAGTGACCCCGGCCCCAGGCGGTTCGTGCGACCGCCGCACCCGTCCGCCCACTGAAGATATTGGTGATGCACCGGACCCGGTCGATCAGCGACACCGTGTTCCCGGCGGTGACGAGGATGTTCATGGAGGTAGTTTCGAGTTTCAAGTTTCGACTTTCAAGTTCCAGTGGATCGACTCACGGTCTCCCGAGAGGAATAAATTGAGCTGACGCGCTGCGTCAGTGGAACTCGGAACTCAAAACGTGAGGAATTGCGGAGACAATCTCATCGCCCAACCCCCTTCCCTGGGTGGCATTGGGGGGGAGAAGTTCTGCACCGCTGGTCCTCAGGAGTTGTCCAGAATCAAAACCGTGAACTCGATGGCACGGACTTCCGGCCCGTATTGGCCCAGCAGGGA
>PLDW01000488.1 GCA_003136315.1 Gemmataceae bacterium
CCTTCAATAGTCGCTGGGTGGGTCGGTGGGTCGCGTATTTGTCCAGCAGGATTTCGACCCACACCGAGGTGCCAAAGAGCGATTTGGGGATGAGTTTGGCGGGTGGTGGGGCCGTTTGTGTCAGTGGTCCGGCGCAAACGCAGGCCCGTCGATACCGACGCCGATGGATCACTCGCCGATAGACCTCGGTCTCGATCTCGATCTGCTCGGAATCCTCAGTGCCACAATCCACGAAGGGAGCGTGGCAGCACGGGCAGCGGCGTTGGTCCTCTGGGAGTTCGACGCATTCCTCGCGAATGGGCAGGTGGGAGTAATCCCGTCGCTTGGGGCCAGGCCGTTGCGGTTGTTGGCCACGACGCCGAACGGGACGATTCAACTGGGGATCTTCCAGATCGTTTGTGCGGTCCAAAGTCGAGGACTTTTCGCTGCGACGGCCGAAGAGGTCAGCCTTCAACTGGAGATTTTCACCGGCAAGCTGGTCTCGTTCCTCTTGGGTGGCTTCGAGGCGTTCGATGGCCCTTGCACGCATGGCCTTCCAGTAACCCACCTCTTGTTTGAGGCACTGGTTATCCCGCTGCAAGCGGGCGACGTCGTCGCGTAACTGGCTGACCTCGGTACGCAATTGGGCGACGAGGGCCAACACCGCAGGCAGCGTGGTCTGGTCGAGAACGGGGTGGTCCAACAAGTCGCCCATGTCCATCCCCTCTCACCACACAATAGGAAATCCAGGGAGGGACTGGACACCAAATAACGGGATCGGCGAATCTATACAGTGCGGGGGGGGGGACTTGAACCCCCACGGCCTTTCGGCCACTGGATCCTAAGTCCAGAAATCGGTCACTTCTGACACGCGGCAGTCACACTTCAAACACGTTGTAATCTGCTACTCACCTGGAACTTATGCCAGATTTGGGTAATGTGACATTGGGGTCACCTTGCCCTTACGTGGATCAATACTGCTACCAAATTGCTACCAAACGGTGCAACATGGCCTGGGTGCAGTCTCGCAGCGGAAGCTGGCGTGTTCTTTTTCGTCACGACGGGAAGCAGCACACATTTTGGCTTGGGGAGGTGGCTGAGCGGGAAGCAAAGGCCACTGCAGACAAGGTTGACTATTGGTTGATGCGACTCAAGCAGAAACTCGTAACCCTCCCACTCGGGTGCGATGTTGTCACCTTCGTCCAACACGATGGCCGCCCGCCAGAACACCCCGCCCAGATAAGTGAACTCACACTCGTCGGACTTCGCGATCTCTACTTCAAGTCACAGCAGGGGAAACTGGAGGAGACAACCCTCGACGGAATTCGCATCCACTTCGAGCACCTCATCCGAATCCTCGGCCCTGATCGCGCGGTGCCACACACCACACGGGCGGATCTCCAGGGCTACATCGATAAGCGGGCTGTGGCGTGGATCGACCCGAATGTGTACCGACGGAAGCGACGGGAGAAGGATGCGGCGAAGAAGCCGCGGAAAAACCGGAGGCTGCCACCTGCTTTGAGCGAGGACAGGCCGAGGCGGCACCCGTCCGCAGCCACAATCAAGAAAGAGATCATCAGCCTACGCACCGCCTGGAATTGGGCTCGGAGTCACCTGGGACTTGACAAGCCATTCCCCGGCAAAGACCTCGATTACAACAAGACCGAGCAGAGTTTACCGTTCATGACATGGGACGAGGCTGCGCGGCGAGTGAATGCAGGGGACGACCCAGATAAGGTGTGGGAGTGCGTGTATCTGCGGCCTATCGAGGTCGCGGATCTGCTCGCCTGGGTGAAAGAACGGCCCGTCAGCCCGTGGGTGTACCCGATGATCTGTTTTGCTGCACACACCGGGGCCAGGAGGTCAGAGATCGTTCGAGCGTTGACTTCGGATCTTGATCTTGCTGGCGGCATCATGACCATTCGGGAGAAAAAACGGGACAAGCGGAAGCACACCACCCGACGAGTGCCGCTCAGCCCATTTCTCAAGAGTGTACTCGAAGAATGGATCGCGAACCGGGCGTCCGGGAAGACATTATTCTGCCGGGCGAAGGGCGAGGTGATCACACCCCACGAGGCCCACAACTACCTCCGGAGGGTGCTACGACTCTCGAAGTGGAATGTGCTGCGTGGCTGGCACGTCTTCCGCCACTCGCTGATTTCCGCGATGGCGAGTAAGGGGATCGACCAGCGAGTGATCGACGACATGGTGGGCCACTCGACAGACGAGCAGCGACGGCGATACCGGCACCTCTACCCGGATGTGACGCAGCAGGCGATCAACTCGGTGTTCGGATGATGTTGAACGGCGTTACAGTCATTAGAACCTGAATCTAGCAGGCTTGCCAAAGAATAATGTTTGGCTAGCATTGGGTTAACACTGCAAGTTGTGAAAAGATCACTGGTTAGGGGCACATAGCCCATTATCTACGTTGTACTCACACGAGGGTTGCGTCGCCAAGGACTTTGCCAAAACTTTGCCAAAGTCCGAGCCGCGCTTACGCCGGCCCACCGGTTTCGCGGCGGAACCGTGTGGCTGTGGTGCCGCCCTCACCCCCTTCCAAGTAGTAACCGACCGGGAACCCAGCCGTGAACTCCTCTTGGTGCGAAACCAGGATCAATCGGCGCAACGCCTGGGCCTGCTGAAGATTTCTCAATTCACTTGCCATCGCTCTCAGCCCGTCCCGGTCGAGGCTTCCGTAATCCTCATCGATGATGACGCTCTCTAGTGGGCGAGCCTGACCGGATGCGAATCGGACGATCGCCAAAGCGACCGCGACCGCGACACGGAACTTCTGGCTACCCGACTGGAACGGGGCCGGGAGCGGGGTCGAATCGTCAGCGCGGCGAACGTTCAAGGCGAGTGCCCCATCGGCCCCGTCTTCGACTTCGAGCTCGATCGTCAGATCGCCATGCAATAGATTTCGTACCGTGTCGTTGGCATACCGAACGAACTATCGCTCGGCCGTGCGAACGAGATATCGCTGGAGTTGTTGCGGACCAAGCAGTTCGGCGAGCCGGGTATGAATCCGGTGATCACGGTCGAGTTGCTGATAGCGCGCTGACAACTCTTGACGACGTTGGGCGTCGCGCCGAAGTTGTGCCTCGAAGTCGCGGGTAGCGGTGTGCTCGGCTTCCGCGGTGGTCAGTCGATGGTGAGCGTCGCGAGCGGCCCGTTCGGGATCAGCGACCGCGCACTGCGCCCCCGCCGGCAGTTGCTCGATCGCGTTCGCGATTTGGCTAAGATGCGGTCACCGAGCGGGCCGGGCAGGTGCGGGTGATTGTTCCGCATTGCCGAGAGAAATCAGGGAGTAAAAGCTATGCAACCAGTTTGTAGCCATTGTGGCGAGCGGATGATCCAGGGGCGAGTCGCTTCAAATGGCGGGATGATCGAGGGTGAAATGCCACTGTCCTTCGTTGTCAGCACGGGCAACCCGACATCCTTGAACCCGATCAAGGCTGTGTTGCAGGGAATGCACCATGAACCCACCTATCGGGAGGAAGTCTGCTCGATTCGCGGCCGAGTATGTTCCAAGTGTGGTCGGTTCGAGTTCTTCCTGGACGCGACAGACCTCACCAAAGTGATCGTCTTGGTTGGGCCAACCGCAACCGAATAACCGCCCCGAACAAGTCGCCCCAGCATGACTGAGCCGCAGCCAGATGCAAGGCTGCGCCGTCACATCTCATCACTCTGAATGCGACCCTTCCGTTGCTGCCATGTCTTGCTCTCCCATCCCGACCCGCACCAGACGGCCTTTCTGACCGGGTTCTGAATCAAGCCCGACCATCCCGCAAGGAGTTAGCCTTCGCCTCTGACGCCTCATTCCACAACCTCCCGGTCCAGCGCCCGCCGATGGCCACCTGACCAGGACACTTCCGGTTCTCGAACTCGCCGTAACCGCCCTGGAGCAGCGCCTCACTGTGAATGATGCTCTGGTGAAGTTCACAGCCGGGTTTGCCTCGAAGCCCGACATCACCGATCCGAGGAGCATCGCCATGAGGCTACTTGAAGCGGTAGAAGGAATATTGAGGGGAAGGTCGTAATTGCTCTTCGACGGGATTTCGCGCCCGTCGTGTCTCTTTCCGCTCCCGCGCCGCACAAATGCCTTTATTCCGTGTGACCGAAGACAAGGCGAGAAGGATATCCTCTTGCCTGCTCCCCATTGAACTACAGTTCAGAAACAGGAGCGAAATCACGTGCAAAATAAAGCATTCCCTGTTCTGCCCATGCTGGGTGGCAATGCGGCCTCACGAGAGGAAAAACGCTCCGATAAGGGGAAACCGCCCTTTAGGGCGTTGATTCAGCCATACGCAATGGCGATTGCAACAGTGGCGCTCGTGGCGACTGTGCGTTTCCTGCTTGACCCGCTCTTGGGGGAACACCATCCCTTCATTCTTTTCCTTGCGGCTGTCTTTCTGGCTTCTTGGTATGGCGGCTGGAAGGCCGGATCACTGGCGCTCGGCCTCGGCCTGATGACCGCCGACTTCTTGTTTGTTCACCCTCGCGGCTCGCTCGGTTTGTGGGATATGGAGCAGCAGGTCGGAATAATCGCATACGCTCTCGTCGGTATATTCAGTATTGTGTTAATTGATGCGTTGAACAAGGCGAAACACGCCAGTGAGGAACGAGCTATAAAATTGCATTTGACACAGGATGATCTGAGACAGGCTAAGTATGAACTGGAACACCGGGTGGAACAGCGCAACACGCAACTCTCCAGGGCCAACAGTGAACTCCAAGAGTCCGAGACGCGGGCTCACCGAGTGGCTGCGCTTGTTGGCTCTTCGGAAGACGCCATCATTGGCAAAGATCTCAATGGCTGTATCACCGATTGGAATGCTGGGGCAGAACATCTGTTCGGCTACACTGCCGAAGAGGTCATCGGCAAGCACTGCTCTCTTGTCTTCCTACAGGATGCGGAAGGCGACATTGCGAAGGCGGAACGACGTCTTCGACGAGGCGAGGATGTCCCGCCCTATGAGACGGTGCGGCGGACCAAGGACGGCCGCGACATCCCGGTCTCGGCTCGGAGTTCGCCAATCAAGGAAGACGACCGAATAATCGGTTTTTCCTCGATAAACCGGGATCTCCAGTACGCCAGGGGACTCCAGGAACAGTTGCGGCAGGCGCAGAAGATGGAGGCGATCGGCCAACTGGCGGGTGGCGTCGCTCACGATTTCAACAACCTCTTGACGATTATCTCGGGTTATAGCGAAATGCTCCTCGCTGATCTTGCCCCTGACAACCCAGCCCGCTCTCTGCTCAATGAAATTGCTCTGGCTGGGGAACGAGCCGCTTCGCTGACACGCCAACTCCTAATATTTAGCCGCAAGCAGGTGTTGGAGCCGAAGGTCGTGGATCTGAACGAAACGGTGCGGAACGCAGAGAAAATGTTGCAGCGGCTCATCGGGGAGGACATCGGGCTCACGGCCACATTAAGCCCCAACCTTGGGCATGTGAAAGTCGATCCGGGACAAGTCGAGCAGGTCATCATGAACTTGGCAGTCAACGCCCGTGATGCCATGCCGCAGGGGGGAAAGATAACCATTGAGACGGCCAATGTCGATCTCGATGACGGATACGCAGCGAGCCATCCTGAAGTCTGGGCGGGCCGCTATGTCCTCCTGGCTGTCAGCGACACGGGGACGGGGATGGACGAGGCGACGAAGGCTCGCATCTTCGAGCCGTTCTTCACAACGAAGGACGTCGGCAAGGGAACGGGCTTGGGTCTAGCTGTGGTTCATGGCTTTATCAAGCAAAGCGGTGGCCATGTCGCCGTGTACACCGAGCCTGGCCTCGGGACCACGTTTAAAATCTACCTACCGGCCATCGAGGGCTTGCGGCCGACGGGAAAGTCAAACTCCGGGATAGTGGCAATTCCGAAGGGCGCTGAGACCATTCTTTTGGTCGAAGACGAGGAGGCAGTCCGGCGGCTGGCCAGCCAGATATTGCGTGCAGCCGGCTACAGCGTGCTGGAGGCAGCCCACGGAGGGGATGCAATTCGGCTTGCCGAAGCCCACAATGGGGCAATTCATCTTCTCGTGTCCGATGTGGTAATGCCAGAGATGGGCGGCCGCATCCTGGGTGAGCGTCTAGCTATGTCCCGGCAGGGGGTGAAGGTACTATTCGTATCGGGGTACACGGACGATGCGGTGGTTCGCCACGGGGTGCTGGAGGCGGATGTTGCGTTTCTTCAGAAGCCATACACTCCAATGTCACTCGCCAAAAAGGTGCGGGAGGTCTTGGACCGGTAGTGCCCTCGCTCCGTACAGTTACCTTATCCCACGATGCAGCGCCGCTGAATGCCGTCCAATTGAACCGTGGAGGAACTTAACTGAACACTCCGGGAGATGGCCTCCCGGGGCGCCGCGTTTTTCCCCTGGATTTCCAAGGGTTTTCGCGTTCTTCTGACGCAAGAAAAAATCTCGGGTTAGAAAGAGATCACTCGGGGTCCGAACCGAACCCCCAGGGTTTCCCTCGGACCCCGAGTTTCTCGCCACAACACGCTTGGAGACTCGCCCGAGAGACAAACCCGCGAGTTAACAGGGCTAACCCCGATGGCCTTCTACTTCACCTTGTAGAAAGTGTGTGGGTCTGGGAGGAGCCCTTCGTTCCTGACACGGGTCAATTCCGCGTGGCTGATAATCCACTCGCTCGTTGGCCCGCGACCGGACTTCTTCTTCTCTGCCCGAACCCGGCCAAGCCGACACCATTCCCGGACAGTGAACTCGGCCCTGCCCAGTAGCCCGGCGACCTCGGCAGTCGAATACCAGTCCTTGATCGTTCGCTGCTCAATGAGGCTCGCGAGCAACGACTCGATCGTCGCGAGTCGAGCGAGGAGTTCGTCATTCAGAGTCGTCATGGCAATCTCCTTCGGTGGTTGTGTCTGGGGTGAGGGGGAACAGGCTTTCCTGGGCGAGTCGTGCGCAGGCGCGGCGGCAATAGTGCTCCACAATCTCGATGCCGACTGCCCGCAAGCCCATGTCCTTCGCCGCTCGGAGCGTGCTGCCACTGCCCATGAACGGATCGAGGACGATACCGTCCGCCGGGGCGAAAGTGGCGAGGAGTGGATAGAGGGCGTGGACGGGTTTCTGGTTGGGGTGGAAGGCGTCGGGCTCGCGTTCCCACTCGATCACGTCGGCGATGCCCTTGGCTGGTCGCGGCGGGCGGCCCTTCGCGAGCAGGAAAGCGGTCTCGTGACGGCCACGGGTGAACCGGCCAAGGCCCCAGACGTTCTTCACGAAGGCCAGGTGACTGACGAGTCGGAAGCCGAGTTGTTTCCAGACACCGACGAATCGGTCGCAGTGGGGCCACCCATAGAATGACACGCAGCAGGTATCGGGCTTGAGTACCCGCCAGAGTTCAGCATAGGTCGGGTGCAGCCAGTCGTCGTGGTTGTCACCGACGATGGGTTGACGGTCCGCGTCCCACCGCCCCTGGTAGTTCACCAGATACGGTGGGTCAGTCAGGACGAAGTCAAACGACTCATCGCCGAGGGTGGAGAGCACAGTCCGGCAGTCGGCGTGATAGATGGTAAGGCCGCCGCGGGAGTAATATGACGGTGTTCGGGTAGACGTGTTCACGTCGCACCTCCCGCTCTGCCAGCCGGGGGTGCCGGATCGCTGGACGGCTGGTGACTGCGAATGGCGGCTTCCAGTTCGCGTTCGACGATGACCCTGAGCCCGCAGAGGAACTCGGAGTTCTCGGTTGCACACGGGCAGTGGAGTCGAACCCACCCTGCGAGTCGGTCGCGACACTCGTAGCTGATTTTCGGTCGCTCAGGCATGACGGCCTCCCCGTTCGGTCCGGTGCGGGTGTCCTGTCGAGGACTGCTCCCCGGATCAATTGCTTGTATTGAACTCGTGTTGCCAACACTTCCCCAGCCGGTTGTGAGGCTGTTCTGGGGTGAATCGAGTCGGGAGGTGGGCTGTGGAGCTAGAGAAACGACTGTTCCGGGCCGATTGGCCCTCCCCAAGGTTGGTGGA
>PLDW01000395.1 GCA_003136315.1 Gemmataceae bacterium
ATGGGACGTCAGACAGTAGCCCTGGGCGTAAGCCCTGGGCAAGGCTGGCGTTACACCGCATGGCTTGGCTCCCAGGGCTGCTATCTGCCGCCTCTTCGAGGCTTCAAACCCGACCGGTTACGCCTATCTCATTTCCCGCCCATCTTTTCCATCGACAGTTCCGGCTGCCACATCGACAGGAACGTCGGGAGCTTGGTGCGGTCGAGCCCCGGCAGACTCGGGAAGATCCCCGCACCTTGAAGTGGCACATTCGCCGTCACTGCGTATACCGAATGCGCGGGATCGTTCCCCCGCCGATACAGCACCACCTGCGGCCGACTCCCATCACTCCCGCAATGGGCGAGTTGGGATGCCAGTTGAATGGCCGTATCCAGATCGCCCACCCCATCGACGAGCCCCCTTGCCCGGGCCTGGGTCGAGGTGAAGATCCGGCCGTCGAAGGTGGTGCCGTCCTCTGCCTTCACGCCGGGGCGCGATCGTTTGATGTCGGCGATGAGGCGGGCGTAAAATTCCTCCGCCATTGTCTGGAGAATTTGTTTCTCGTCATCCTTCAGGGGTCGGGATGACGTTCCAATGTCCGCCAGATCCCCGGCCTTGATCAACTGCGGGAGGATGTTGAACTGAGCCATCAAGTCTTTCAGGTTGAACAGGTTGAGGATCACGCCCACCCCACCCGTCACGGTCGCCTCGGTTGCGAGTATCTGATCGGCCGCGGATGCAAGGTAATAAGCGCCCCCCGTGGCGGTGTCCAGGAGGCAGGCGACCACCGGCCGACCCGTTCGGGTCTTGAACCGCTCCAGATCCCGCCGCATGGCAATGCACGCTGCCACCCCCCCGCCGTGACTGTTGACCCTCAGAACCACTGCCCGCACGCAGCCATCGGCCTCGGCCGCATCAAGCTTTTCCCGGAACAGGGCGACCGGGTTCTCACCAACCGACGACGGACCGACGAACGGAGTGTTCAGGAGGATCCCATCGACATCAATGACCGCCACTCTCCCCGCAGGGTTCCCCTCCCCAACGACCACCGGCTGGACCGGGCCAGCCAGAGGGCTCACGGGGGGAATGTCGACTCGACTGTCGACCGGGCCGTCGAACGCGACTCGGTTTTGCGTCCGCACAAGGAATCGCTGACACCCGCATGTGAGTATCACGAGCCCGAAAAGGAGAAGCAGCCTGCCCATCGCGTATCCCTCGCCACCCCCGGACCCCGCAAATCCCGTGAACTTCCTTTCCATCGGCATTACCGGCTCAATAGAATCAATTTTCCTCCCCGGTGCATTGATTGCAACCATCCCCACCCACCGCACCAACCCGTTGTTCACAGTGAAGTTCGACCTCAGCTCTTCCCAGATCGACCCGAAATACCGTAACTTTCTACACTGCCTAAATTGCCAAGGCGTGTCAAATCATCGATACTAACGCTTTGGGAATCGCAGGTTGCTCCGGCCCTCGGACCTGCCCAGCGAGAGCCTGCCCCGGCCGCATCGACCGCCCTGCCACGGCCGGCCTGTTCCCCTGAGGAGAGTAATGGACGCGAGCGACCAGATCATCTTGACGCCACCCGGGGCGGTCGACCCATCCCTGGCGATCGCTGCCTGCCGGGGTGGAGCTCGCGGGACTCTTGACCTGGAATTCGTCGTGGATGGGATGCCGGTCGCGGGAGTGATCGAGCAACTGGTCCGATTCGCAGGCAAGCGGTTTGGGCTCAAACTTGGAACCACTGCGGGCCAGTTGGTGAGTGGGTTGCTCCGATCCCGATTGGTCCGGCCATCGTGGGTGGTTCTGGCTGGAGGAGAGACATCCGAGCGGGCCGACACGGTCCGCCGGTTCCGGGAAGCCGGTGTCGAGGTGCTGGCCGAGGCGATTTCGCTCTCCGAAGCCATTCTTGCAGTCGAGCAGGGAGTCGACGGACTGATCCTCAAGGGGCACGAAGCGGGCGGGCGGATCGGGGCGGACACCTCCTTTGTCCTTATCCAGAAGTGGCGGCGGCACTCGGACCAGACTGGTATCTCCTGTCCGTTCTGGGTTCACGGGGGGATCGGGCCAAACACTGCAACCGCCTGTCTGGCGGCAGGAGCCCGCGGCGTCGTTCTGGATTCCCAGGTGCTTCTGAGCCGGGAATCACCGCTTGCCGAATCCAGCCGAAAGCGGCTGGCCGGACTGGATGGCGGCGAGACAATCGTCCTCGGGACTCGGCTTGGCGAGGCGTACCGGATGTACGCCCGTGCCGACAGCCCCGCTGTCCAGGATCTTGTTCGTGAAGAAGAGCGGTTGTTGGCTGCGTCCCTCCTGCCCGATGCCCGTCTCGCAGCGTGGCGGAAAGCGGTCCGTGAGCGGGTGGCCGCCGACCCAACCGCAGGGGTGTGGCTGGTCGGCCAGGATGTCGCCACCGCCGCCACTCTTGCAGCCCGCGGGGTCACCGTCGCCGGAATCGTGCAAGCGGTGTGCGACCGGGCTGGCAAACAACTCGAAGCCGCCCGTCGGTCGCCACCACTGGCCGTAGGCACGCCACTGGCGGCTTCCCACGGCACCCGCTATCCGATCCTCCAGGGTCCAATGACCCGGGTGAGCGACACCGCCGCTTTCGCTGCGGAAGTCGCTGTGGGCGGTGCTCTCCCTTTTCTCGCCCTTGCCCTGCTTCGGAAGACCGAAACCGCGCAGTTGCTCGTCGAGACCAAAGCGAAACTCGGCACCCGACCGTGGGGAGTCGGCATCCTCGGATTCGTCCCGAACGAGATCCGGGCCGAACAACTCGAAGCGATCCGCGCTCACAAACCGCCATTTGCGATTATCGCCGGTGGCCGCCCGGACCAGGCGCGGGAACTCGACAACCAGGGAATCCCCACCTACCTGCACGTCCCATCACCGGGGCTGCTGCGAATGTTCTTGAAGGATGGGGCCAGGCGGTTCATCTTCGAGGGCCAGGAGTGCGGTGGGCACGTAGGCCCACGGGCCAGTTTCGCACTCTGGGAAGCGATGATCGAGGTGTTGACCGATCACGTGGGGAGCAAGCCCGGAGACGATCTGCACGTGGTCTTTGCGGGCGGGATTCACGACGGCCTGTCCGCCGCGATGGTCGCGGCCCTCGCAGCCGGTCTGGCGGGGAAGGGCGTCAAAGTCGGTGTCCTGCTCGGGACCGCGTATCTGTTCACGTCGGAAGCCGTTGCGGCCGGGGCAATCACCACACGGTTCCAGCAGGAAGCCCTGGCGTGCGACGCGACGGTCCTACTGGAGACCGGCCCCGGGCACGCGATCCGATGTATCCCCACTCCCTACGCAGACACGTTCGAGGCCGAGAAACGGAAACTCCGGGCGGAGGGGAAATCGCCTCTGGAAGTCGGGATCGCACTGGAGCGGATGAATCTCGGTCGGCTGAGGGTCGCCAGCAAGGGGATCGACCGGGCGACCGGGGCGAATGGGAACGGGAGCGGGCTCGCTACCGTAGCGGACGACGACCAGTTCCGCCGCGGGATGTACATGATTGGACAGGTCGCCGCCTTACGGGACACGGTGACCACCATTGCCGAGTTACACGAGAGCGTGTCGGTCGGCTCCGGGCAACTCCTGTCCGGTGCTTCGTCCGCGATCCTCCTGCCGGCCGAGCCCGAGGCTCCGCCCCCCTGCGATGTGGCCATCATCGGCCTTTCGTGCTTCTATCCGAAAGCCGGCGGTCTTTGGACCTACTGGGAGAATGTCCTCGCCAAGGTCAACGCGGTTATCGAAATTCCGCCCTCGCACTGGGACTGGCGACTGTATTACGACGCCGACCCCCGTGCCAAAGACAAGATGGTGTCGAAGTGGGGCGGGTTCATGAGCGATGTCCCGTTCGATCCCCTCAAGTACGGGATCACGCCGAAAAGCATTCCGAACATCGAACCTCTGCAACTTCTCTTGCTCGAAGCGGTCAACCAGGCGATTGGTGACGCGGGCTACCTGGAACGACCGTTCAACCGCGACCGGACTTGCGCCATTCTCGGAGTGGGTGGCGGTGGGATGCCACTGTCAGTGTCGTACGGGTTCCGAGCCTGTATGCCGTTAATGGATACGATCCCCGGGCTACCCATCAAGTCGCAGCAGGTCATCGAACTCGGTGAGGGCATCCTCCCGGAGTGGACCGAGGACTCGTTCCCGGGCATCTTGCTGAATGTGGCCGCTGGACGGGTTGCGAACCGGTTCAACCTCGGCGGCCCGAACATGGCCATTGATGCCGCCTGCGGGTCGTCTTTGGCGGCCCTGTATGCCGGAGTTCGGGAGCTGAACAACGGGACCAGTGATGTCGCTGTGGTGATGGGGGCGGACGCGGTCCAAACTCCGTATGCCTACGTTGCGTTTAGCAAAACCCACGCCCTGAGCCCACAGGGTCGGTGCCGGCCGTTTGATGCGGGTGCGGATGGCATCGCTCTGGCCGAGGGAATTGGGGTCGCTATCCTCAAGCGTCTGGCGGATGCCGAGCGGGATGGAGACCGGATTTACGCAGTCGTCAAAGGTGTGGGAGCCTCCAGTGACGGTCGGGACAAGGGGCTCACCGCCCCCCGGGCCGAGGGCCAACTGCGATCGTTACAGCGGGCGTATGCCCAGGCCCGGGTCTCCCCGGCACGGGTTGGTCTGGTGGAGGCCCACGGCACAGGAACGGTCGTTGGCGACCAGACCGAGGCCCGGGCGATCGGCCAACTCTTCCGCGATGCGGGCGGGAATCCCCAGTCGTGCGCTCTGGGATCGGTCAAGTCGATGATTGGCCACAGCAAGTGCGCGGCCGGGCTTGCCGGGCTCATCAAGACCGCGTTCGCCTTGCACCACAAGGTTCTCCCACCAACCCTTGTGGAGATCCCCAATCCGAAAGCCAACCTGGACGGCGGGCCACTTTACCTGAACACCGAGGCCCGTCCGTGGGTTCACGGTTCCGACCACCCTCGGACCGCCGGAGTGAGTGCGTTCGGGTTCGGCGGCACGAATTTCCACACTGTCCTGGAAGAGTACACCGGGGATTATCTGAACCGACCGCTTGCCGGGTTCCGACGGTGGCCAGCCGAACTCTTGGTCTGGCGGAGGCCGGATCGGGCTGCGCTGGTCGCGAGCCTCACGCAGTGCCGGACGGCCCTGGCCGCCGGGGCGGAACCGGTCCTGGCCGACCTCGCAGCGTCCGTCTGGCAGTCAAGCCGGGCCGGGAGCGGCCAGCCGACTCTGGCCGTGGTGGCCACCTCGCTCGACGATCTGAAGGAGAAGCTCGATACAGCGCTGGAAGTCCTCGCCACGGCCAGCGAGGCTCACACCGACCCGCGTGGCCTGTACTTCTCGGCGACACCCGCCGTTGCCACAGGAACGATTGCGTTTCTGTTCCCCGGCCAGGGGTCGCAATACCCGGACATGCTGGCCCAGACAGCGATGGCCTTTCCCGAGATCCGGGAAGTCTTCGACCGGGCCGAACGGGTACTCGCTGCCAGCCTCGACAAGCCGCTTGGGAAATTCGTCTACCCGCCATCCTCCTTCAGCCCCGAGCAGGCCGAGCACAACCGCAAGGAACTTCAGCGGACGGAAATCGCTCAGCCAGCGATCGGGGCGGCCAGCCTCGGCATGTTCCGACTGTTGGCCGCCCTCGACATCGAGCCCGACCTCTTCGCCGGGCACAGCTATGGCGAGTACACGGCACTGGCCGCCGCTGGGGCTGTGAGCGAGGCCGATTTCATCACTCTGTCCCACCGCCGCGGTCAGGCGATCAAGGCAGCAGCAGTCGATGCGGGGGGCGGAATGCTCGCTGCGGATGCGGCACCACCGGCCATCGCACCGGCTCTGGCAGGCGTCGCCGGTGTTTGGGTCGCCAACCATAACTCGCCGTCCCAGACAGTCATTGCCGGGACGATCGAGGGCTTGAAGGAGGCGGCCGACGCACTGGCTGCGGCGGGCATCCGGAGCCAGCGCATTCCGGTTGCATGTGGGTTCCATTCACCCCTCATTGCCGGGGCAAAGGAGCCGCTTGCCCGGGCTCTGTCGGCTGCGACATTCTCTGCTCCGCAGAAACCGGTGTTTTCCAACACGACCGCTGCCCCGCACCTGAGCGACCCGGCCGCGATCACCGCCCAGTTGGCCGAGCATCTCGTCTCGCCAGTCCGATTTGCCGATGAGGTGGAGGCGATGTACGCGGCCGGCGCTCGCGTGTTCGTCGAGGTCGGGCCGCAGGGAGTCCTGACCGGGTTGACCGGCCAGATTCTCGCCGGGCGGCCACACCTGGCGGTCGCATCTGACCTCAAGACCCGGCCGGGGCTGGTGCAACTCGCGCACCTGCTCGGACAGTTGCTCGTGAGTGGTGTTCCGGCGGCACTGGATCGACTCTTCCAGGGCCGGGGAGTTCAGGTGTTTGACCTGGCGAAACTCGGCCCCGACACGGGAAAGCCGAAGCTCTCGCCAACCACATGGGTGATCAATGGCGTTCGCAGCCGGCCGCTGAACGGTCCCGAGCCCCGTCTCCTCGGCCACACACTGCCCGAAGGGGCGAAGCCCGGGGTGCCCACCCTCCCATCCCCTGCCGCGGACCGGAAAGCGGAGCCCCGCCGCCCGGTCCAGAGCCCAACTGCGATCGAAGGACGGCCCCCGGAGGGGGCTCCCAAACCGTCCCCGACGGTTCCCGCTGGCCCACAGCCAACCCATCATCGTCTTTCTTCCTCGCCCGCTGTCCCCGTGACCCCGCGAGCGCTGATGCACTCCACTGACACCCACGCCATGCACCCCGCCCCGTCCTCGAACGGCACGCACGGTCAACCGGTTGCCGAAGGAGCGGCAGCGGTGATGATGCGATTCCAGGACGTGATGTCCCGGTTCCTCGACACCCAGCGGAGCGTGATGCTCAGCTTCCTGGGAACGCCCGGCACTGGACCGGCTCCGTCCGCCAACGGGCATGGGAGTTCCCCGGTCTTGAACGGGTCTCCAGCCAACGGACATCCCGCGCCTGCTCCAGTGGCTGGGGTGATGAACCGGCTGTCGACCGCGGAACCCGCACCGCGGCCGGTGGCCCCTCCACCGACCGCAAACGGACATTCGGTGCCGAGCCTGGCGCCGCTACTCCACACTCCGGTGGAAGCCAACGGCAAGCACGAGGTGAATGGCAAACATTCGGCCACTGAACCGGTGAGGGGCGCGGTTGCTTCACCCGCCACTGGTCCGCTCGACCGTGACACACTCCTGGCCCGACTCCTCGACCTTGTGAGCGAACGCACGGGGTATCCGAAGGAAGCCCTGAGCATCGACCTCGACCTGGAAGCCGACCTCGGAGTGGATTCGATCAAGCGAGTGGAAGTTCTCGGAGCCCTGGCCGAATCGATCGAGGCGGGAGCCGACGGAACGCAGCCGAACCTGGAGATGGAGAAACTCTCGGTCATCAAGACCCTACGAGGGATCGCCGACTACGTGATGTCTGCACTCGCGGACGTCGGTCCCAAACCGTCTGCCAACGGTATCCAACACTCAACGGCGTTGGAGCCCGCTGTCCAGGGGTTGCACCCGGGAGCCCGACAGGGGGAAGTCCAGCGGTTAGTGGTCCGCTTGATCGATACACCGCTTCCGACACGCCCACGGTTCGACCCACCGGTCGGGACAATCCTGCTCACCGACGACGGACAGGGCACCGCACAGGAACTGGCCGACAGCCTCGCGGAACTCGATGTCAAGACCGCCCTCATCCGTATGGCGAATCCAGGCGATGCCACGATCGATGGGGTGTTTACAGCCGACCTCACCGACCCGTCCGCGGTTGCCGATCTTCTCGCCCGGGTTCGGGCCGCGTGCGGTCCGGTGTCCGGGTTGGTGCATCTTCTGCCTCTTGCCGAACCACCGGCCAACGAGACCCCCGAGCGGCGGGCAAGACGCGAGGTGAAATCGCTGTACCTGCTTGCCAGGGGGTTGGAGGCCGATATTCGTGACGCTGCCAAAACCGGCCCGGCGGTCCTGCTCACGGTAACCGCGATGGGTGGCCAGATGGGCTTCGGAGGCGACCTCCCGGACGACTTCTTCCCAGGCCACGGGGGAGTCGCCGGATTCACCAAGTGCCTGGGTTATGAGTGGCCGGATGTGACGGTCCGCGTCGTGGACGTCGATGGGCAAACACCTGCCCCTCGGTTGGCCGAGCAACTCCTCGGGGAACTCGGCGATCCGGATGGGCCATACGAGGTTGGTCGCTGCGACGACCGGCGGGTGACCTGGCAGGTCGACCCGGGACCACTCGACAAGGACACGCAGGCGGTTGCCCTCGGGCCAGATTCCACCGTTCTCATCACTGGCGGTGCTCGTGGGATCACAGCACGAATCGCACTCGAACTCGCCCGGCGGTATCAGCCCCGACTGGTGCTCGTCGGCAGTTCGCCTGAGCCCGGCATCGAGCCCGCAGACACCGCATCCCTGACGACCCCGGCAGACCTCAAAGCCGCGTTGATAAAGCGACTCCAGACCGACGGAAAACCGGCTGCTCCGGCGACGGCCGAAGTGGCCTACCGGCGACTCGTCAAGGATCGCGAGATCCGGGCCAACCTGGAGGCCATCCGACAGGCTGGCGGGGCGGTCCAGTACCGGGCGGTCGATGTTCGCGATCCGGTCGCGTTCGGTGGCCTGCTCGACGAGTTGAACGCCACGGGCGGGATCACCGGAGTCATCCACGGCGCCGGGGTCATCGAGGACAAGCTGCTCCGGGACAAAACGCCCGAATCGTTCGATCGCGTGTTCGGCACGAAAGTCGACAGCGCGTTTACCCTGGCCCGCAAGCTCGACCCAGAGCAGGTGAAGTTCCTCGCCCTCTTCGCTTCGATCACCAGTCGGTACGGGAATAAGGGGCAATCGGACTACGCAGCGGCGAACGAGGTGCTGAGCAAACTGGCCTGTGACCTGGATCGAAAATGGCCCGGGCGGGTGGTCTCGATCGCCTGGGGGCCGTGGTCCGAGGTGGGGATGGTGGCCGACCTCGAAAAGCATCTCGTCGCAAGGGGTTTGAAGCTGATTGAGCCAGGAGTCGGTGCTGGGTTCGCCATTGATGAGGTGATTTACGGACCGAAAGGCGACCCCGAAGTGCTGGTGGCCGGGGGAAGCGAACAGGCATCCCGGCAGGGCCGAGGAGCTGCAACTGCCGAAGCTGTTCCGACCACCGTGGGAGTGGATTAGATTAGCAGGTGGTCAATCGCAGCGATACCACCGGGGCCAGAGGCTCTGATGCGAACACCAATTGACCCCGGAGGGGTCATAGCGATTAGCCGGTGGTTGAGCGAAGCAATACCACCGGTGGCGGCACAGTAGGCGATAACGTAAATACGATGACCAAACGACCCTGGGGAGGTCGCACCCGCGGGGTCAATCCGTGGTTGTGTCATCGTGATTGGCACCGCCCCGGTGGTGTCGCTGCGATCAACCACCGGCTGATGGCTTCGACCCCTCCGGGGTCGGGGTGACGGGGATGACGATCCTCATCGGTACTTCGGGGTCACCAGAGCCGGTTTCGACACGCCCTCCTCAACCCAGGGTCACCACCCGTCGGGGTTTCATGACCGCCACCCTCACCGCCCCTCAATCTCGATCCGCACCGCCCCAGACCGGCTGGGACTGCGAGGTCGTGATCCTCCGGGGAGACAACCGGGCGCATCTGCGAGAACAAACCCTGGCGCTGGCCGGGTTCGTCGAGCGACAGCCCGAGATCCACCTCCCGGATCTCGCGGCCACGCTCGCTACGAAGCTCCAGCCCGGTGGGACACGGCTTGCCATCGTCGCCGCGTCTGCGAGCGATCTCCTGAGCCGACTCCGCCGCGCAGCGGAGCGCCTCGCCGACTCAAACTGCAAACAGATCCGCGACTCCGGTGGGATCTACTTCTTCAACCAGCCGCTCTCTGCCCAGGGTACAGTGGCCTTGCTGTTTCCAGGTGAGGGAGGCCAGTACCTGGACATGCTTGCCGACCTGTGCGGGGTGTTCCCCGAAGTCGAGGAAACGTTCGCCTGGTGCGACCGGCTCGCTGCCGACGCCGGTCGGCCGGAGGTGTCGCTGCGCAAAACACTCCACCTGCCTCCCGACAGCTCCCCCACCGAACGCGCAGCCGCGGAAGCCGAGTTGCGAAAATTGGGATCGTCGATCTTCGGGGTGTTGGTTGCAGACCAGGCGATCTACCAGGTTCTTCAGAACCTCCAACTCCCGGTCTCGGCCATCGCCGGGCATAGCGCTGGTGAGATTGCTGCACTGTTGGTCAGTGGGGCCATGAGTTCCCAGGGTCCGCGTGGATCCCAGTTGGTCGAGATCATGGAGATCATGCAAAGGCAGGAGGAAGAGGCTGATGGGCCGGATGTGGCGCTGCTCGCGGTCGGGGCTGGGAGGTCTGCGGTCGAACAGGCTGCGACTGCGGCGGCGGGCGGTGCGGTCATCGTGGCGATGGACAACTGCCCGCATCAATGCGTGGCGGTCGGCCCAGCGCATCAGGTCGCAGCGGTGGAATCGGCCCTCCACGAGCGGGGGGTGATGTGCGAAAGGCTGCCCTTTCGCCGGCCCTACCACACCCCACTGTTTGAACCCTGGATGAAGCCATTCCGGGATCATTTCGCGGGGGTACCGTTCGGACCGCCTCACACCCCGGTCTACTGCTGTTCGACCGGGGAGTTGTTCCCCGACGATCCCGATGTCGTCCGGCAACTGGCGGTGAACCACTGGGTGAATCCCGTCGAGTTCACCCGGATGATTGAGACGATGTATGCAGATGGGGTACGGGTGTTCGTGGAGTCTGGCCCGCGGGGGAACCTCTCCGCGTTCGTGGAGGATATCCTCCGGGGCCGGCCGTTCGCTGCCATTCCTGCCAACCTGCCCCGAAAATCCGGCCCGACACAGATCAATCATATGGTCGCCCAACTGGTCGCGCACAACGTACCGCTGAACCTCGGCCACCTGTACGCGGGTCGTGAGACCCGGACAGTGGAGTGGGAAACGCGGACCGCGACTTCCACACCCCCTTCCGAGTCCGCGCGGACGGAGAACCAGGCCAGCAGGCTGTCCCCTCCTCCGCCGCCATCCCCTTCCCAGCAAGAATCGCTGACAGGCCAGACACCATCCGGCGAAGGAGTTGTGGACGGGCTTCCGCATCTCGCCGAGCAACGTGATGCCCAGGTAAAGTCTCCGCAAGCCGCAGCCATCATGCACGGCTACCTCTCTGCGATGGAGCAATTCCTTGATGTCCAACGGGAGGTCATGGAAGCATTCCTGTCCGGCCAGCCCTCGGGCGGATACTTGGCCGAAGCGGAATTGGCGGCTGTCCTCCCGTTCTCGTCCGAGAGCGAGAACCCACCGCAATCCCATCCTCAGCCGGAAAAACTCCGAACACCCCACTATTGTTTGATGGGTCGCATCGAGCGACTGGAACCGGGTCGGGAGGTGGTCCTCCGGCGAATCATGGACGAGCGCGAAGACCTGTACGCCGATGATCACACACTCGGCGGACGGGGCGTGAGCCGGGTCGATCCCAAGCAGAACGGACTTCCCGTTCTGCCGATGACGTTCAGCCTGGAGGCGATGGGCGAGGCAGCGTCTCTCCTCGCTCCCGGAAAAGTCGTCGTCGCCATCCGCAACATCCGGCTGTACCGCTGGCTCCCGTTCGACCCGGACCCGACCACCCTTGAGGTCCGGGCGGCGGTCGCGTCAATCGATCCGAACACAGGAATCGTTCAGGTGAAGGCCGATGTTCGGGATCTCGGAAACACCTTCCTCCCCGATGGGGCGAACAAGGTCGCGTGCGAAGCTGTCGTCGTCCTCACAGACCGCTATCCCGATCCACCGGCTCCCCTCGCTTTCCGGCTCACCGACGAGAAGCCGTGTCGCTCCACGGTCGAAGACTTGCGTCGGAACATGTTCCACGGACCGCTCTTCCAGATGCTCCGTTCGCTCGGTCGGTGCGGCCGGGAGGGGATCGAGGGAACACTGGAGGTGCAACCCCGGGACCGCTGGTTCCGATCGGACTCCGACCCGCAGGTTGTGGTTGATCCGGTGCTGATTGATGCGGCCATGCACTTGCTCGGAGCGTGGCACCTGGAGCAACCCGACTGGTCCGGTCGAATCCTCTTGCCGATCGGGGTGAGCGCGGTCGAATTCTTTGGGCCGATTCCCCCGATCGGGACTCACCTCGTTGTGCGCGGCCACAATGAACACGAAACCGCCCGCCAGGCCCGGCACGGGGTTGAGGTGTTCGCACCCGACGGCCGACTCTGGATGCGGATGACCGGCGCTGCCTACTGGCGGTTCTACCTCCCATTCGGAGATGTCAACTTTTTCGGCCCGAAGGATCAGTATTGCCTGAGTAGCCGATGCACCGAGGCCGAACCGCGATCAGTACCAGCAGCCCGGTGCTATTTCCTCGACCCGCCACTCGACCTCCAACAGCCTGTCCTTCGGGCGTCCGGGGTGCGGGTGACAATGACTCCACGGGAAATTGCCGAGTTCAACGGCTGGGCAGGGACAGACGCTGATCGCTCGAACTGGTTTTTCAGTCGGATGGTGGCCAAGGATGCGGCTCGGGCGGTTTGGAATACCCGTTATGGGGGTGGCATCTTCCCCGCAGACATCGAGACGGAACAGGTGGGAGGACGACTCTTCTGCCGGCTGCGGGATGGATCGACGGCTGAGCCCTTCCCGCCGCTGGCGGTCGCGAGTGTGGACGGCAAGGTCGTAGCGTTCGCAGCGTTTGCCCCTGCGGTCGGGATCGGGGTTCTGACCCTACCGAAGAATGCTGGGCCGGATGCCGAACGTGACGCTCGCACCCGGGCTGCGTCCCTCGCTGTTGCCGATGCCTTGCGGATCGATGTCAGGGCAATCGCCCCCCCAACGCTTGACCCCGCCGACGGATCGGCTGTCGTGACAGTGACGCGGGGGATGGTCGCTCACGATCCGGAGCAGACAGATCGAGTTCTCGTGCAGACCGCGCGACAAAAGGACACGATGATCGCCACCGCAGTATACGAGATTGGGCCGGCATGAAAACTGCAGACCAAATCCTTGGAGACCTCGCCGGGGTCGTCCGGAAGACATTCCCGGACCGCGATTTTCCCGACCCGGTTGGGATGGAAACGCTCGTGTTTGCCGACCTCGGGCTGGCATCCATCGACCTCGTGATTCTCGCCGAAAAGCTCGAAGCGTTCTACGGCCGGCGTCTCCCATTCGGCGGATTCCTCAAAGGGTTGCGCGACCGCGGGGCCGACGACCTTCCGATCGGCGAGTTGGTGGCATTTCTGCGGACGCAGATCGGCTCGTAGTCAGTTGAGGTGGGCTGTGATCGTCGAGTGGGCCATGCCAGATCCGAGCGCGTGGAACGGGATTGCTCCGCAAAGCCGGGCCGCCACGGAGGGCGGCAGTGTGGCCGGGGTTGA
>PLDW01000090.1:0-7062 GCA_003136315.1 Gemmataceae bacterium
CAACACCACTGGCGTGTTGCCCCAGGATGGCCAGGCCACGGAGAATATTCCGTTATTCTCCTGTTCGTTTGATCGGCGAAAAACACTTTTTTTATCTTGTACTAGTTCTTAGGTTCTGCCAGTTCTCCGTGTAGGATCACACCCGTAGCCGGTCAGTGGGTCCAGAGATCCCGGTTCCAGGAGATGCATCATGATGCGGATCACCCTCCGTGTGGGGATCGTTGCAACACTCGCGGTCGCTGCGGGACTCACTGGACGGGTAGCCGAGTCCGCCCAAAAAGCATCGGCGGACCCGGCCTCGAAGCCAGCGGCCGAGTCCGATGCGTTCTTTGCCGAAGGGAAAATCCCCCGACTCGTTATTGACATCGGGCCAAAAGAAGCCGAGTCGCTCCGCCGGGAGCCCCGGAAGTACGTCAAGGTCACGCTCAAGGACGGGAACCGGTCGTATGCCGATGCTGCCCTCCACCTGAAGGGCGCTGCCGGGAGTTTCCGCCCGTTTGATGACAAGCCGTCGCTCACCCTGAACATGGACAAATTCGCGGACGGCCAGACCTACCGCGGGATGGACAAGTTCCACCTGGCGAACTCAATGCAAGATGGTAGCTACCTCTCAGAACTGATCTGCGGCGAGTTGTTCCGTGCGGCGGGAGTTCCGGCCGCACGGGTGGGTCACGCGGTGGTCACGTTGAACGGTCGGGGCCGGGGGCTGTATTACGTCAAGGAGGGCTACGACAAATACTTCCTCCGCCGGCACTTCAAAAACAAGAACGGGAACTTTTACGACGGCGGATTCCTCCGGGACATCGATCAGCCACTGGAGTTGGTCTCCGGCAAGGGGGATGTGGCCGACAGGAAAGACCTCAAAGCTCTCCTTGATGCTGCCCGTGAAGGGAACGCCCAGAAACGGTTCCAGCGGCTGGAAAAATTGCTCGACATGGATGCGTTCATCAGTTTTCTCGTGGTTGAAGTGATCACCTGGGACTGGGACGGATACCCAATGAAATGCAACAACTACCGCATCTACCACGACCCGGACCGGGACAAACTCGTGTTCATCCCGTCCGGGATGGATCAGATGTTCGCTGACCCGAATGGCCCGGCCGTCCCCGGCTTCCAGGGGGTCGTGGCCCGGGGTCTGATGGACACCCCGGAAGGCAAGAAGCGTTACCTCGCCCGGATGCGGGAAGTGCTGAAATCGGTGTACAAACCGGAGGAGATGGTGAAGCGGTTGGACGAGTTGGAGAAGCGGGTCAAACCGGTTCTGACGGAGATCGATGCCGGGGCAGGGCGGGATTACCCAAATCAGGTCGAGCGGCTCCGGCAGGCGATCCGGCAACGAGCCAAGAGCCTCGACGAACAGATGAAAAAGATACGATGACGAATGGTTTATCGACTGCGAGAGGATAAAAGAGAAGAGTATATTACACAAAAATGCAATTCAGTTGAACTCAGACTGAATAGAGATTTGCAGTGAGGTCACGATAGGCTTGGCAGTTCACTCAGCCGATCCTGGCCTCGCTATCACTTCGGCATAAAAGAGAGACTTCTCGTCCAACGCAACAACATCTCTCTGGTTCCCACGCTCCGCGTGGGAACGAGGGAAGAGTTCAAACAATATTAACCACAGAGACACAGAGGACACAGAGAGAAGGCAAAATCCGAGAGAGGAGATTTGGCTTTTCTCGGTTTTCGGTTTCTCTCTGTGTCCTCTGTGTCTCTGTGGTTAATTGATGATTTACAAACTAATATCAAACACAGAGACACAGAGAGAAGACAAGAGGCGATACCGCCTCGCCAGCAGGTTTGGTTGCGGCTCGGCCGCCCTGTGACTGCCACGCCTCAATTCGACGACCTGTTCAGCTCGATGGACATCTTCAGGGTCGAGAGTTCCCAATCCTGTTCCCGACGGTTTCATGATCCGCCCTTTCGTCCAGAATTCTGTAAGGAATCCACCACCGCAATCGACGATCCTTGCGGCCGACGTGAGACTCATGCCGACCGATGGCCGGGGGTGGAAATGATCGACTGGGACCAGCTTGTCCGCGAGCATGGACCGCTCGTTTGGCGTACGACTTTTCGGCTGCTCAGGCGAGAAGCCGACGCCGCGGATTGTTTTCAACAGACGTTTCTCGCAGCGTTTCAGCTCGCCCAGCGAGAGACGGTCAAACACTGGCCTGCCATGCTGGTCAGGCTTGCGACTGCTCGATCGATCGAGCGGCTCAGGTCCAACCTCGGGCCGTCGCGGCTGGCGGAACTGCTCGAAGCCGAGGAGGACAGTGCCGTTGCTCGCGAGGGCGGTCCACTTGCCACTGCAAGCAGTGCGGAACTTTCCGATGCGCTTCGGCTCGCGCTGGGACGGATCGACCCGATTCAGTCGCAGGTGTTTTGCCTCGCCTGTCTCGACGATCTGTCGTATCGCCAGATCGCCGAGCAACTTCGCCTCTCCGAGACTCACGTTGGTGTCTTGCTCCACCGGGCGAAAGCGTCTTTGCGGCACGAGCTGCAAGCCTTCGACCCCCGTGCTTCGCTCAAATCGGAGGTTTCACCATGAGCGATGCCTCTCGCTCCCAGGTTCCCGATCCGGGGAACGACCTGCTCGAACGTGCGACGGAATCGCTCCGATCGATTCCGTCCGGCGAAAACCCGCCGCCCGAGCTACTTGCTGCGACGGTCGCGGCACTCCAGGCGGCTCGGACTTCGGACGTGGTTCCGAAAGCCGAGGTTCTCCCTCTGGCCCCTCGTGTTCGAACTTGGAGAAAGCCCATGTTGACGATTCTCAAGGCACTCGCAGCCCTCCTGTTTGTGACGGTAACCGCCTGGTTTCTACCGGTCGGTACGTCACAAGCCTCATTCACCGACGTCCAGGCCGAGTGCGGTAAGGCCAAGAATGTGCAATGTACGATGGTTCAGAAGCTGCTCAAGTCGTCGCCCGAGATCACGTTTCGTCTGACGATCGAAGACCACGGCTTCAGGATGGATTTCGGTGACGCCGGATCGAACATTTACGACCTGGATACACGCAAGGGGGTGCAGCTTCTCCACTTGAAAAAGCAATACCGCCATGAGGGTCCCAGCGAACAAGGTGCCAGACCACTGCCCAACTTCCTGGAAGATCTGCTCGCGCTCCCCGCTGCCAACGCCGAGAAGGCCCCTTCCGAAACGCTTGACGGCAAGAATGTCGATGTCTTTCGCTTGAAGACGTTCAGTTTCTGGGGATTTGACAATACCAAGCACAAAGACGATCAAGGTGAACTGACGGTATGGGTCAACCCCACAACGAAACTGCCAGTCAAGGTCGAAATGAGGATGTATCAGGACATGCCGAAGGAGTGGTCGGTGATCACCATGAAGGACTTGAAGTGGAACGTCGAACTCCCCGCCGGCTTTTTTGACATGAAAATCCCAGCGGGCTACACCGAACTTCCTCCGATCGATCCCAGGACCGGCCAAGAGGTCAAACCCGCCGGGAAGTGATCTCAGTTGCCCAAAGCCTCGACTGCTGACCCTCTCCAACCCTGGAGAGGGTCAGGCGTTGAAATCGAAATCGGGCCGGTTCCGGTCGGGCGGTGGGAGTCGGGTGACGACCCACCATTCCCACCAGAACCGGCCCTGCTCCTCGCTCATCCCCATGAGGGGCATCGGTCAGAAGTCGCCACCACCGCCACCGAAGTCGCCGCCGCCGCCGAAGTCGCCGCCACCACCACCCCAGTCACCCCCACCACCGGCATCGCCACCACCACCACCGTCGAAGCTCCCACCCGCCCCGTCGTCGCCGCTGTAATCGCCTCTTCCGGTGTCCCCGTCGCCGCTATCGCCGTAGCTATTATTGTCGCTGGCGTAGGCATCAGACCCGCCGAACATGCTCCCGCCGCCCATGAAGTGGTTGTACATCCACATCCCAGCCACGGCCCCAAACATCCCCCCCATCAGGCAGGTGAGGAACCCGCCTCNNCCGCCACCACCTCCACCACCCATGCCACCCCCACCCATGCCACCGCCGCCGCCCCCTCCCGTGAACGCCCGGAAGATTCCGATCACGAGCCACACCCCCAGCAAGCAGGCAATGCCAATGCAAACCCAGCCCATGATTCCCATCCCCCCGCTGGCCTTGGTCGTGTTCCCGTTCGACCGTGTCGTGTTTCCGTTCGCCTTGGTCGCGTTTCCGCCGACCACTTTCGTGCCCTTGAGGTCCGACACGATCATCTCGATCGCGGACGCCAGTGCAGCATCGCGGATGTCGAGTTGCTCCCCTTCAGGTTTATCCTTCGCCTCCTGGAATCCCTTCAGGAGAATGTCTCGGACTTTCTTCTCATCGCCGATATTGAACCCACGATTCCGGGTCTCCTTATCGGCGATGATCTCGATGTACCCAGGGTGGCGGCAAATCAGGATATTGATCCCATTTTCCCTGTCGTTCTTCGCCAGTTCCCTTGCCCAGTCCTTGAAGAACCTGTCTTTCTTCTCTTCAGAATACCCCGCTTTTTTATTTTCGGGCAGTCCGGCGTAAGTGTCGACAAACACCGACAACCCGTGGTCAAACTGGGTGCTGGAGATCTCATCCCGGGCCTTCTCGATCCCGCCCTGGGAGAAGAGTTTGGCGGTGTCATTTCCATAGACGGCAAGGCTACCGGCCTGGCGAGTATTCTTCTGGGCCAGGGCCGGGCTGGCTGTGAGGCTGATGGCTGTAGCCGCCACGACCAGCCCCGTCAACATTTTGGTCATTGGACAACTCCGTGTAGGTTGTGGGAGATGCAGCGCACCGCCCCCAAGTCCTCTGTATTGTAAGCGGTTCGCTCGCGAACGCTCCGGAAATCCGGGAACCCTTGTGGCACTTTCGCTTCACCCAGGCCGTCACCGCTCCCAATCGCCGCGATGCTGGGTATCATGACGCAAGCGGCATCCTAGTGCGAGCCGGGTTCCCCTCGGTGTCCGGTTGGTGGCGGATGCTTCACGCTACCCGATCATTCGCTACTCACCAAGAAAGATTTTGCCGTGTCCCGTCTCCGAGCTACAACAATCCTTGCAGTCAGGACTTCCGCCGGGGCTGCCATCGGTGGAGATGGCCAGGTGACTCTCGGCAATGTCGTCATGAAAAACGATGCCAAGAAGATCCGCAAGCTGTTCGATGGCAAGGTTGTGGCCGGCTTTGCCGGGGCCGCGGCCGACGCCTTTTCGCTGCTGGAGCGGTTTGAAGCCAAGCTCCGTGACCATCAGGGCTCGGTTCCGCGGGCAGCAACCGAGTTGGCCAAGGAGTGGCGCACAGACCGTGTCCTGCGACGACTCGAAGCCATGCTGATCGTCATCGACCGGGAGAATCTGCTCCTCCTGAGTGGCACCGGCGACGTGATCCAGCCATCCGACAACGTCCTGGCGATTGGGTCGGGGGGGCCGTATGCCCTCGCTGCCGCCCGGGCTCTGATGGCCCACACCACCATGACGCCAGGGCAGGTCGTCCGCCACGGTCTGGAGATTGCAGGCGACATCTGTATCTACACCAACCGCAGCATTGATGTGGTGGAGTTAGGATAGCTGGTAGCTAGTAGCTGGTAGCTAGTGGCCAGAATACGACCAGGCGATGTAGCTGTTGCACTCACTTATCTGTTGGTATATCTTATGTTTGGCTACTAGCTACTAGCTATCAGCTACTAGCTAAAGCCACAGGCAACGAGCATGAACATGACCCCCCGGCAGATCGTTGCGGAACTCGACAAGTACATTGTCGGCCAGGCCGCCGCCAAGAAGGCGGTCGCGGTTGCCATCCGCAACCGCTGGCGTCGGCAACAACTGCCCGACGACCTGAAGAAGGATGTCACCCCCAAGAACATCATCCTGATTGGCCCGACAGGGGTCGGGAAGACCGAAATTGCTCGCCGCCTGGCGCAACTCGTGTCCGCTCCATTCATCAAGATCGAAGCGACCAAGTTCACCGAGGTCGGGTACGTTGGCCGGGATGTCGAGAGCATCATCCGCGACCTCACCGAATCGGCGATCGGGCTCGTGAAACAGGAGATGCGCACTCACGTTCAGGAGAAGGCCCGGGAGAAAGTCACCGAACGACTGCTCGACCTGCTCCTGGCTCCGAAGTCACCGACCCCGTGGGATCCGGACCAGGAGAAGGAAGAGGAGGAGCGGCGAAAACGAACCCGCGACAAGATGCGGGCTCTCCTGGAGGCCGGCGAGCTCGAGGATCGGACCATCGAGCTGAGCGTGGAACAGAAGACAGTACCCGTCCAGATCTTCTCCAACATGGGGATGGAGAACATGGATGTGGACTTGCAGAGCATGTTCGATCGGATCATGCCAAAGGGGAACCAACCTCGCCAACTCACGATCCGCGAAGCCCGGAAAGTGATGCTGGAGCAGGAAACCGAGGCCCTGATCGATCGAGCGGCGGTTGCCGAGCGGGCGATCGACCGGGTGGAGAACCACGGGATCGTCTTCCTCGACGAGATCGACAAAGTCTGCGGCCCGCAGTCGGGGCACGGCCCGGACGTGTCGCGTCAGGGTGTCCAGCGAGATCTGCTCCCGGTGGTCGAAGGGACGACCGTGAACACCAAACACGGCCCGGTCCGGACGGATCACGTCCTGTTCATCGCGGCCGGGGCGTTCCATACCTCGAAGCCCTCGGACCTGATGCCCGAACTCCAGGGCCGCTTCCCGATCCGGGTCGAACTCACCGACCTGACCCGGGACGACTTCCTGCGGATTCTGACAGAACCCAAGCACGCGCTGACCAAGCAGTACGCCGAGTTGCTCAAGACAGAGGGGGTAGAGCTGGACTTTACCCAGGAGGGTATCGAAGCCGTCGCGGACATCGCCTTTGAGGTGAACCGCACAGCGCAGAACATCGGAGCCCGGCGGCTTCACACGATCCTGGAGAAGGTTGTCGAGGAGGTGAGCTACGATGGACCCGACCTGAGTGACAAGCGGGTGGTGGTGGATGGGAAATTCGTTCGCGACAAGCTCGGCCCAATCCTCCAGCGGGAAGATCTGAGCAAGTTTATTCTGTAACGTATCGCTTGAAGCCATTAGGTAAGCAGGAGCCGGGCCGCCACGGAGGGC
>PLDW01000090.1:7107-13982 GCA_003136315.1 Gemmataceae bacterium
GGGCCAATACGGGCTGCAAGCCCCTGCCATTGATTTCACGGTTTTGATTCTGGACAACTCCTACGGCCCTGGGGTCCCGGGGGGTTCGGGAGGGTGCCGTTGCGTCGTTGCCAACGCCGTTGCTATGCTGAGTGTTAAGTTGGGGTGGGAAAAGGAGACTGAGGAGCTGCCATGCGCTGCCCGAGAGCTGTCGCCGCCTTCCTGTTTGTTGGGTTCGGGCTGACCGGGTGCGGCCCGAAGCCCGATCCTGTTAACACGCAACCTGCCCCACCGGCAGTGCCTGAGACCCCGACCCAACCCGCTCCCCCGCAGTCTGCGTCCACGCCGGGCGGGACAGGACCGGCCAAGGGACCGGTGACTGGCTCCCCGACCGAATCGCCGCCAGTGAATCCGTCGGGTAAGATTCCCCCCTTCGTGGCCTACGGCCAAACTCCACCCGCCACTATTCCGCCGACTACGCCACCCCCCGCCAGCCCTCCCGTGACGACCGACCCGGCGGCTCCGCGGACACCGATCTCACAACTTCCCCCCGGTGGAACCCAGTTGCCACCTCCCCCCACCCCACCGAAAGCGCCGCCACCTGAGCCGAAGGAAAAGATGGCCGGGTCGGTCAAGCTCTTCGAGTGGCCGACGGACATCAATGGGAAGAAACCGGCCGATTTCATCAAGGATACGGTCGATCTGGATCCGTGTATCCGGGAAATGGCCCTTCGGACTCTCCCGGCCTTTGGGCCGGTGATCCGCAAAGAATCCGGTCTGGCGAAGGCCGTTCTCGCCCGGATGGACTTCAAAAGGGAGAAAGATCCGGGCGTTCGGGCCGCAGCCTTTAACCTGGCCGGGAAAGTGGCCGAGTTTGATCCCGACGGGGCCTACGGATTCTACGAGGATGCAGACACGAAGGAGGCGGTCCGACTGCTGTACGTGACTGCCGACGAGGCGCAGTCGGGCGGGGCCACTCGACTCCACGCCATCGAGACCCTGGCGTATTTCGGGCCGAAGGCCGAGGCTGCGATCCCGTACCTGACCGGTGGACCCGCGACCGACGCTGCCTATCAGACCCGGCGGATGGTCGCCTTCACCCTTGGCAGGATCGCGTATCACGAAATGAATGGGCCAAACCCCAAAGCACTGGCTTGCCTGGTCAACGTTCTGATTCACGACCACAGCGCATCAGTCCGGATCGAGGCGATGCAGTCGCTCGTTCTCCTGGGTCCGCCACTGCTGCCCCGGACCAATGGCCCGCTTCTGAAAGACCTCAAGGAGCCCCCTGCGATCGACGACAAGGCCGCTGCGGTGTACATCGCCGCGATCAAGAAGCGGTTAATCCCCGTCAAGAACCGACCAGGTGAGAGTCCGTCTCCGACGGGTCTCCTGGAGCGGGACAAGCAGGTCGAAATTTACGCCCGTCTGCTCCTGATTCGTTACGATCCCCTCAAGGAACTTAACGACGAGAACCTGGGTGGGCTTGTGAAGTACATCACCGGAGGCGAGACCGGTCCAAAACTCCAAGCTCTGTCGGTTATAGGAATGTTGCGTGAGACCGGAGCGAAGAGGATCGACGATGTGGTGAAGGCACTCAACGATCCCGATCCGCAGGTGGTAATCGTGGCAGCGACCACCCTGGTGAACATGGGGAGCGCAGCCAAGCCTGCAATCCCGGCCCTCGAAAAGCTGAAGGAGCGAGGCACGACGAAGGAGCAGAAAGAAGGTTGGAAAAAGATCTCCGACGAGGCGATCAAGCAGATCAAGGAGGCAAAGCCCCCGGGCGAGGCCCCGCCCCCGGCGGAGATGAAGAAGAAGCAGTGACAACCCGGGAGCGCGCGGAGACAGAGACCGCCACTGAAGTTCGGTGGCGGTTCGACCGAGTGAAAATCGACTCGTTCGCGTCGAAGATCATGACACAGCAGTACTATCTGATAGTTGTCGTTATTTCAATTATTGCAGTAATCCGATACGTCGGGATTCAGAGCGTCTCCAACCGCTCGAAGCAGATCATCAGTGGGATCACGATGCTCTCGTTCGTGATCCCGCCGTTATTGCCAATGGGGTCCATTGTCGGGATCATACTCCAGGTGGGTGTCAGCGCCTACGTTTTCGTGTACATGCAGACCGCTGGCACGCCGTGACGTGGGTTGTCGGGGCATTTGGGTTTGGAGTTAGGCGTCACCCCGACCCCGGAGGGGTCGAAGCCATTAGCCGGTGGTTGAGCGTAGCGACACCACCGGCTGGCGGGTGCAACCACCCCAACCCGACCACCCCCCGCCTTCCCCCGGTTTCCGCTGCTCTGGGGTCCATCCGTGTTCGCGTCATCGTCTCCGCTCCGCCTCCGGTGGTGGAGCTTCGCTCAACCACCGGAGGCTGCGACCCCTCCGGGGTCATTCGGGTGTCCGTGTTCGCGTCATCGTTTCCGTCACCGCATCCGGTGGTATCGCTTCGCTCAACCACCGGAGGCTGCGACCCCTCCGGGGTCATTCGGGTGTCCGTGTTCGCGTCATCGTCTCCGCTCCGCCTCCGGTGGTGGAGCTTCGCTCAACCACCGGCTAATCGCTGCGACCCCTCCGGGGTCGTTTTGTGAGCCCAACTTTCCAACCTGGGTTGCCTTCTCGAAGCCCGCCATTCAAATTGGACGAGACACTAGCAAATAGCAATCAGTTTATCTGGCTGTAAACTGTAAACTAATTCGTAATCCCCTTCGTGATCCCCATGAAGACGTCTTCGAGGTTGACTTCCTTCTCCTTGAAGCCTTTGAGGCGGAAGCCGTCCCGGATGAGCCGCTCGGGGAGGAAACTGCCGTCCTCGTGGCCATCTTTGAGGCGGACATCCAGGGTTCCCGTCTTCGGGTCTGGCTGGACCGACTCCACCTCGGGATACGCTCCGATTCGACTGGCCGCTTCGGGATTGCGGTCGGGACCGACAGACACGCTGAAGACGTAGTTCCCTCGAACTTTGCGGATCGCCTCGTCCACCGTTCCGTTGAAGATCAACTTCCCCCGCTCGATGATTCCGATCTTGTTGCAAATGTCCGCCAACTCCGGGAGAATGTGCGACGATACCATGATCGTCTTGTTCATACTCCGGAGTTCCTTGATCAGTTCCCGCATCTCGATCCGGGCGCGGGGGTCGAGGCCGCTCGCTGGCTCATCCAGAAGGAGTACCTGGGGTTCGTGCAGAAGCACCCGGGCCAGTCCGAGCCTCTGGGTCATCCCCCGGCTCAGACTCGTGACGAGAGCATCCCGCTTGTAGCCGAGGTCGACGAGATCGAGAACCTGATTGACTTTCTTCCGACGGTCTGGTCCTTGTATCCGGTATGCGGCAGCGAAGAACTCCAGGTATTCGGTCACCTTCATATCGTCGTACACACCGAAAAAGTCCGGCATGTAACCGATGGCTCGGCGGATCTCCTTCGATCCGGTATAGATCGAGTAACCGCACACACTCGCTTCACCCCAGCTCGGATTGAGCAGGGTGGAGAGGATGCGCATGGTGGTGGTTTTCCCCGCCCCATTTGGGCCGATGAAGCCGTACACGTCCCCCTGGCCGAGGCTGATTGTCAGCCGGTCCAGCGCGTACAGTTCGCCGTATTTCTTGGTCAGGTCGTTTGTCTCGATCATGGCGTCACGCGATGGCGAGGGGCCGGGCTGAGCCCGCTGTTAGGGGGACACACGACGCAGCAATCGCAAGGCCGCCGGGACTCATGGCCCAGCGCCACTCGGCTTCTGAACCGAGAGGAACAGTCGGACCCAGGTCTCCTGGCGACCCGCTCCCGGAATCGGAGGACAATCTTTCCCCACCTCGGGCAGACCCTTTAGCCACAGTTGTGACGGGGAAGCCGGACTGTTGAATGTGGACTCGGACGGTCCGGAGGGGGGAACGACGCGGCCAACCACAATCACTTCGTCCCTGTTCTCGGGGGTCAGCCGCCAGGACTGGTCGAGTCGCCGGAGCGAGTCGTTGATGGGGATCACACCCTCATCATTCTTCAGTGATGCTTCATGAAACAGGAACCCCCAGAGCGGGAGCGTACCGTTAGTCGAAGAGGCATCCACTCTCCGTGTCGAAACTCGCTCCGTGCTGTCCGCGTAAACCCGAGCCTGGAGTTCCGAGAGAGCGGCCCGATCCTGGAGCCACGTGGCAGCAGGAAGCCCCTTGTCGAGCACGAGCCGGATCGTTTGTCCTTGAACGATTGTCCCGAGGGGATACTGCTGCCCTGCGTAGAACACAACGCAATCGGTGACCTCATCAAACGGCATACGGTTCACAATCGTCCCGATCACCCGGGTCGGATCGGCTGGCGGGTGGACCAGATGCGACTCCACCACAGGGGCAGTCAGATCAATCGGCCCAGCCCAGTTCGCGGTGAAGGATTTCGTCGACCAAACCTGGATCGGGACATCCACCAAACCATCGGCGACAGCCCCGCTGTCCGGGTTGGTGTGATACGAATACCGTCGCCGGATCAGGCTCGCTCGACCGCTCCGTGGCCCGCCGACCCATCCGACGAGGGTGTTTCCGGAGTCTCCTGGGGTGGTCCACCCCTTGGCCGGGGAAATCCCCACCGTGTAAGCCTCGATCCGGGGGCTGAACACGCTAAACCAGGTTGTCCCGTACACTCGCCCGCCAGGCTTGCCAGTCAGCGGGTCGATCCCGATCACCACGTCCACAACATCGACCTTGTTCACCCGCAGATCCCGCCCCTTCACGGCAACGGCAGTCAGGTAGGCAGCCAAACTGACTGTCAGAACGATCACCGGGAAGGTGACCCAGGTGAGTTCGAGCCGACCGAGCACCCGTTTCAGGAAGTAGTACTCGACCGGGCCAATGAGGAGGATGTACAGGGCAATGAACAGCGCGACCCAACCAAACGAGATGACCGGTACTCCGTCGAATGTATCGATGTGGGTGCGCAGGACGGAGGCAAGCGCGTCCTCCTCATCAGACGCGGTGGAACCGGCCCGGGTCTTGCCTTCAGAGCCCACCGACGCGCGGCTCGCTCCACCCTCCCGTAGCACCCAGTCCCAGAATTCGACTCGATTCGAGAACTCGGTGAAGGGCGGGCGATCCAGGTCAAACCCAATCATCGTGACTCGTCCGAGGCCGTACCCGGCCTGGACAGCCACAGGTTCCAGCTCATCACGGCGAGCTGGCGGGGGGATGATCACCCGCCCAGCGCGGTTCGGCCGGGAGACGAGGTTCGCCACGGGAAATGAGCCCGTCTTCGCCGCCAGGGTTCCACCGAGGCTGCTTGTCTGAGAGGTCTCGCGTGCCGACCAGAAAAGGGGAAGTTGGGCCACCAACCGTATCGGTGCATCGGCCTTGATCGCGGAGGGGAGGAGATCCAGGATAGCCGGCATCTGGGCGACGAGCCCAGCGTTGGTTCCCACAGAGATCACGAGCCGGCCACCGCGACGCACCCATTCCAAAAGGGCAGTTCGTTTGATTTTGTCGGCGGGGCTCCCCGGGTCGGCGAAGAGCCGTTTGAGAAAGCCATCGGACCCGGTTGTGAGAACCACCACATCGGCAGCCTCATAGCCGAACCACTGGTCAGGGAGCATATCGACATCAGTGATCGATGCGAGCTCGACCCTTCCGCCGCGGAGCAGGCTGGGGCTGCCCTCGGTCTCCCCCACTCCAGTCGCGGGTTTGGGCAGGTCAAAGCCCGGGAGTTTGCTCCCCAGGCCGAGGACGACATACTTGAATGAGTCATTCGGCCGAAGTGACGTGAGGCGGTAAGGTTCCGACAGTGTACCACCGTTCGAACTGCGGACGGTAACGGTCGTTTCCCCACTCCCGGCGGATGGCCGGAGGTAAGGGAAAACACCCAGTTCACGAGCCGAGAGAGTCGTGCCAGGCCGGATGTCGGTGAGGGCAAGCGGGGTGACCAGAGTGGTGGAAACCCCATCGGCATCTGGAGTTTCGACGATCAGTTCGGCTGGTCCCTTGACATCGTCGAGGACTTCCAGGGTCACGTATACGGGCGCCCACACAGCGAACTTGCAGATGTGGGAGGCCCGAAGGTCGTCGTCGCGATCAGTCGCGCGGCCTCCGGGGGGGAGGCCGACACGGGCCGAGGTGATTCGGACCTTCGCCTTCTGGGCGACCACCGGACCGGCCGCTGCCAACAGTACCACAAACGCGAGGAGCGCGCGGAGGGGTGGTAGGAAAGTCGCCGCCGTCCGCATGCAGGTGTCTCGGGTCGGGTGTGTCTTCTCACCGGGCGGGCCGGGAGAGGACGTTACGGCTTCTGGGTCGTCCCGCAGACGCAAGGGGTTTGACTGCAACCGGGGCAGCCTGCGCCGTACTTCCGGGTGATCGCCTCATCCAGATCTACGCCGGCGATGTTCGCAAGGGTCGCCAGCCAGGCCAGAACATCGGCAAATTCGAGTACCTGCTCGTTGTAATTGCCGCCGCGGAGGGCGGCGGACAACTCGCCGACTTCCTCCATGAACCACATGAATGTCCCTTCGGTCCCGCGGGCACCGTCCTTGGCCCCATACAGGTCGCGAATCCGTTGCTGCAACTGGCCGAGGGTCATGGACATCGGTAATCGGGCCAGAGTGATCGTCACGGCACATCGGGATTGTAGCACGGTCCAAGTGGGCCGGCCAATTCCCGGCGATTGGATCGAGGGTGCAAACCCGTAGGAACAAACGTGAGGTGCGTTTTTTCACAAGCCCGAAGCGCAAGCGAGGGACAGCCTTCCCCTCGCTTGCGCTGCGGGCTTGTGTTGATTCTCCATCTCTCAGGCAGGTGGTGGAAGGCAATCTCCCAGCGGGCTTGGGTGCCACGGGCGGCTAGTCCGCCCGTGAAGGCGTCACACGGGCGGACTAGCCGCCCGTGGCACCCGATCCCTCTGGTAGATTTTCTCTCACCAACTG
>PLDW01000087.1 GCA_003136315.1 Gemmataceae bacterium
GCCGAGCATCACCTTCACGCTCGGCAGGAGCCTCGCACTCCCGTTAGACCGATGCTTGCTCCTGGAATGTGACAGCTTTAGCGGGTTCCTGTATGAGAAGGAAGGGGGAGCCGGAGGGCCGTTTGACTCCCCTCTGCCTCCCCGTCGAGGGGTTCTCGACGGTCATTTCTTCTGGATCGTCTTCGGCCCGTCGCCGGTCGTCTTCTCGTAAGAGCCGTCGCCAGTCTTCACGTACTTCGTGAACCCCTTCGCGGCCAGGTTCTTGTCCGAGATCTTGGCCGCGCCCTGGGAGTCGGTCCAGGCTCGTGGAGCGTTCGGGTTGCCGAACACCCGTCGGACTGGTTCGCCTGTCTCGGGGTGAGCGGTCAGGGGTTCAGCGCTCATCGGCTCCAATAGTTCGAATTGCTCGCCCCCCGTTCCGTCCGGCAGCACCAGTTCGTACACATAAATTGGCATGGCTTTCCCTTTCCGGCAGAGTGACAGGCGAATCCAAGCCGTGGCCCGCGAAATCCACAGCATCCAGGGCAACGCGCTGGGAACCCCTTGCGATGCCGGTAGAAACTGTCCCCGGAGGCCCGAGCCGGACCGGTTAAACACGAAACACGAAACACTAAACACTAAACACTAAACACTAATTATCATCTGGTGGCGGCAGGTACACGGCCATCCATTTCCGGTAATTGTCCCAGCTTGCATCTTCGATCTGGAACTCTGGATACGACTGCTCGTACATGCGGAAGCGGGCTTTCCGGTAGCCGGTCCCATGATCGATCCTCTCCCGGACGATCTCGAAATCCCCCGGTCCGGTAATCACCACGGCGTCTCCGCGGGTCTGGACGAAGAAGGCAATGTTCCCAAGCAACTTGGCTTTCCAGTGTGGGCGAGTGGGGAGGTCGAGAGCCTGGTTGTCGGTCGATGGGTCGGCGGTCTGGATCTCATAGGCAAGCTCGTCGAACCAGGCAATCTGATCCCGGGTCGGACGGTCCGCGAACAGTCGGCGAATCTGGAGATACGCCCGGAACCGACCCGCAGTTCCCCAGAGCATATACAGCCCCAGTAACGCGATGAAGATATTGGATGGGCCGCCGGCCATGATGGCGATTCCCTGCCAGCCCAGGTTCCAGGCTGCGAACAGCAGGAGTATCAGGGCATCCAGAAGCACGCCCTCGGCCGAGGGGTGGACCCACTTGAACAACCCCACAGCGAACTCGGCCAGGGCCAGCCCAGCGTAGAGGATGAAGACGAACTGGCCAATCCCGCCAGCTCCTGGTTGGAATGAATAGCACGCCAGAAATAGCATGAGCATGGCGAATCCGACGTTCTGCCGTCCGCTCCGCCGGATCGACCCGCACAGATCCCGGTACGCTGCCACCTGTTGGAGTCGGAACCGCATTATCAGGTCGTCGGTCATGCCTACCCCGGAATGGGAAAGGCCGCGGGAATCCCGCGGCCTGCGGCGTCGCCCATCGGTCATTGTGCCGACTCAGTTCAATACCGGCAACGCGCGGTCGCCCACTGCGGCCCAGGTGGCCGGTCGGTCGTCTACCAGTCGGTAAAACACGTCACGTTGGCGCGGCTCCCATCCGCCCTCCCGAATGCATCGCCGGATCTCGTCCAGGGTCAGGTAGTGAACCGTCCCGGCAGATGCGACCACGTTCTCCTCGATCATCAGACTGCCCATATCGTTGGCTCCGAAGAACAGAGCGACCTGGCCGATCTTGGCTCCCTGGGTGACCCAAGACGACTGGATGTTCGGGACATTGTCCAGGTACAGACGGCTGATCGCCTGGGTTCGGAGGTACTCGAACGCTCCCGCCTCGGGCAGATGGGCCATCTTGTGGCCTGGTTGCATCGTCCAGCAGATGAACGCAGTAAACCCGCCGGTCTGGTCTTGCAAGGAGCGGAGTCGGGTCAGGTGTTCGATCCGGTCGTCGGTTGTTTCGACGTGCCCGAACATCATCGTACACGTGGATTTTCCCCCGAGTTGATGCCACACCCGCATCACTTCGAGCCACTCGTTGGTGAGAGATTTGTTTTTCGTGATCGCCGTCCGGACCCGATCGACGAGAATCTCCCCGCCACCCCCCGGGATGCTCCCGAGCCCGGCATCCTTGAGCCGTCGGAGGACATCGCGGAGTGGAAGCTTGTTGAGCTTGTGGAAGTGCCAGATCTCGGGCGGGCTAAAAGCGTGCAGGTTCACCTGGGGAAAGCGGCTGCGGAGATCGCGAAGCAACTCCTCGTACCACTCCAGCTTCAGGGTTGGATGCATTCCCCCCTGCATCAGAATCTGGTTCCCACCGAGGGCGATTGTCTCCTCGACCTTGCGGTATAACTCCTCCCGCGGCAGGACGTAGGCCTCCGCATCCCCGCTTTTGCGATAGAACGCACAGAAATCGCAGACAGCCGCGCAGACGTTGGTATAATTCACGTTCCGGTCGATATTGTATGTCCGGTACGGCTCCGGGTGCAACCGCAGGCAGACCTGATGCGCGGCTCGACCGAGCGCGTGCAGGTCGCGGCAACGGAACAGCTCAGAGCCTTCGTCGGGGGTCAGGCGACCGCCGTCAATGGCTTTCGACAAGATCCGGTCGGTGGTAGCGGACAAGGTTCACCCCCGCTGGGGCCAGCCCGAGGTCGGCGGCCAGAGTGTAGTAACGCTGGAGGCCCGCCGCCTCGCGCGGGCCGAAATCGTAGTGAATGATGTTTGTGAGATACCGGCGGCAGTACCCCGGGTCGAGGCCGAGGACCGCGGCCTCTCGCTGGGCAATCACCCCGGCATTTGCAAGACCGGCTTCCTTCGCCCGTCGGAAGGCATGCCGGGCCGCTCCCAGGTCGACGCCGTAGCGGACGGCCCAAACGGCGTAGACGAATGGCAGGCCCGTCCAGTCGGTCCACTCCTGGCCGAGATCGTAGGCGAATCGGAATCCGGGCAGGCAGGCCCGCATCGCCCGATCACCGATCAGCAACACCGCATCGGTCGCGATGGTGTCGGCCGGGGCATCAATGAGGAGGGGCTCGAACACCGGATTCGCCCCGTACCGTGTCCGGAGGAGGATCTGGGTGAGTGCAGCGCTGGTCCGAGAGCCTTCATCCAGAGCGACGGAGCCGATCTCACCCCAGGGGACGCGGCTGAAGAGCGTGACACTGAGGACCGGCCCGCGGGAAGCGATCGCAACATCCGGAACGACCGAGTAATTCGCTCCCCGGAAGTATTCGATCACCGGGATGAGCCCGACGTCGATTTCCCCCGCCGCAAGCTGGTCGGCAAGTCGACCTGGCAGGTCGAGCGAGATCTCGATGCTGGGCGCGAACGTACACAACCGCTCGATCAACGGCTTGGTGTTCAGGTAATTGACTGCCCCGACGCGGATGGTTTCCGCCATGACAAGTTTCCTGATCGGGCTCGTCACACAGCCGATGTTATATCGGTCTGCTTCGGATGCCCCAGGGTTGATCCCGGTCGCAGCCATCTGCCCCTCCGGCCCGAACCTTCCGGAGATGAGGTGAGACAGGGTAACCGGGCCAACCGAACTTGGGGAAGCCCACCAGGAGAACCGGAATTGAGACACAACGCACAACACCCCCCGGGTCGGCCCGGGGGTGTTGTGTGGGTTGCAGTGGCATTCAGCCGCAGTTCACGGGAAGACGGTCAGGGGCAAGGGTTGCAGGTCGGCACGCACACAGGCACATACCGCTTGACGCAGGTGCTGACGGTGTACGGCTCCATCGCACAGGTGGTGACCGGGACCATCTTGCAATGCGTCTCCGGGACAACCTTGCAGGTCGTGTGGGGAACGTAGCGTATTCGCTCCTCGCAAACGTGATTCACCCGGCACTGCCGAATGACCTGTTGCCGCTCCTCGCAGACCATTCGGCAGGTCGTGATCGGGACATGCCGGACACATTCCTGCGGCACCTGCTCGACCACGCACTTCGTCTCGTAGCGGACGTGGTCTTGGCGCTCCATGCGGCAAGTGGTGTACGGAACGTGTCGGACGATCTGCTCGGGAACCGAGTAGCAGTGCCGCCGGGTTTCGTGGCGGACATGCTCCTGACGTTCCATGCGGCAGGTGGTGTACGGGGTCTGGCAGACCTTGACCTCGGGCACCGTATAGCACCGCCGCTGGGTGACCAGTCGGATGTGCTGTTCGGGGACCATCCGGCAGGTGGTGTAGGTCTCGCACCGGGTGCGTACCTCCGGTACGGTGTAACAGCGATGCCGTGTTTCGCAGCGGACGTGGTCCTGTCGTTCCATGCGGCAGGTGGTGTACGGGATCTGGCAGACCTTGACCTCGGGCACGGAGTAGCACCGGGTCCGGGTCTCGTACCGGACACAGGTTTCGCAGACCATCCGACAGACGGTCTTGGTACAGGCTCGGAGTTCGGTCTGCGGAACCTGTCGGCAGACGGGAACCTGAACCGTGGTGCAGACCGGCTTGCACACCATCCGGCAATCCTTCACCACGCGACACTCTTCGTGCGGCACCCAGATCTTCTTGCAGACGGTCCGACCGGGGCACTGGACCTGCTCTTGAACGACCGGTCCCGGGCAGTAGTGGCTCGTGCAGGTGCAGGGATCGAACACGCAAGACCCCGGGAGTCGGACGCATTTCGTCACAACCGGCCCGGGGATGTGCTCGGTGACCGTCTCATACCGCCCCGTGCAGACGCGTTCGACCCGTTCAGTGACGACCGGTTCGCTCACAAAGTGAACCCGCTGCTCGGTCCGGTAATCGATTTGGGTCCGGTAGGTTGTAATCGGAACGTGATAGGTCACCTGATCGTACACAGGTTTGTGGACCGTGTACGGGATGGCCACCTGATACTGCTGCGTCTCGGTCCGATGGGTGACGTACCGCTGCTCCCGGACGTGCTGTTCGTACACCGGGTGGTAAGTGCAATACGGGACGTTCACGGTGTACGTCTCGGTCACTGGCCGATGCACCGTGTAGGGAATTTCCCGGACATGCTGTTCGTACACCGGGCGGTTGACCGTATACGGGACGGGCACTTGATACTCTTCGACGACCGGTCGATGGACCGTATACGTGTGAGTCCGGACATGCTGTTCGTACACCGGGTGGTAGGTGCAATAGGGGATCGCAACCGTGTACTCCTGGACGACTGGGCGGTGGACCGTCTGGACGATTTCCCGGACATGCTGTTCGTAGACCGGGCGGTAGGTGCAATACGGAATGGCCACCTGGAATGTCCGGGTGACAGGTCGCATGACCGTATAATGTTGCTCCTGAAGATGAGTCTCGTACATTGGTCGGCTGACGGTATAGTTCCGGACAACGTCATAGTGTTCGACCACCGGTTTAGTCACCGTGTACTTTTCGGCCGTGTAGCATGTTTCTTGCTCGGTGCGGTAGGTCGTGTAGGTCTGGGGTTGGTAGCAGGTCTTGTAGACCGGCCGGTAGCAGACCCTCTCCTGACGCTCAATCACCGGCTGGTATTGCACGGTACTGGTGACGCATTCCTGGGGGACGCACTGATCCGGTGTGACGCACGCAGGTGGATACCGGCATGCACCACAGTGACCTGCCCGGGCGGTCCCGTCGACCACGATGAGACCGCCCAGTGCGAGCAGCCATACTCCAATCATCTTCCTCATAAGCACGTCCCCGCGCGTCGCGTGGTGAATCGCTGTTTGGGAGGCAGGGTGGTCGTCCGCTGATGGACGCTCTGAGAAGTGTGCGCGATGCGGGAGCCAGGCAACAGGCGGGTTCTGCGGTTCCCATGCACCTGCCAGCGGCCCAAACCGGTGAAACCGGTATGCTTCGTGGAAGTGCTTCGACCATTGCGGGAAGAACGGGCGGGAAAATCCGATTCTTCCATCCAGGCAGACCCGGCCGGTCGCGAAGACCCGGATGCTTCCCTGCTCTGCCCCTCCGGCCTGAGTTGTGTATTCTGGAGGTATGAGTACAGGAACTGTGTTGGATCGCGAGGAGTACATCGAGCAGGCGTACTTCTTCCGCACGTTCCGGGAACGACTGGCCGACAACCTACCGGCCCAGGAGCTTCTCCAGCAAGCAAACGACGAACTTCTCATGACCACCCGCCTGCCGATGGCGGTGCAATTCCTGGCCACCGAACTGAAACACACCGGGCTCCTGGCCAGCGGCTTCGCCCGGCTCCCCCACTACTTCACCGCTTTCCAGGGGTTTGTGGTCCGTCAGGCCGAGTCCGCAGGGCTTCGGTTCGCCATGCCGACCGCTCTATTAGTGCTGGAGCGTGAGGCGGCCTACAAGGCCGGGAATCCGACACGGGCGGGGCTGTACGTCTACCAGTTTGAAACCATCACCCGCAACAGGCTTGGTTATATGGATGGGCTGGTTGCGATGGCGGCCGACCCGTTCTACGATGCGGACTGGAAAGCCTACGTTGACCTCGTCCGCCGACAGCTTGGGGTGATCGATTTTGGTGACCTCGTGTACGGGAGGTCGGAGTTGTGCGTGAAGGACCACCAACGGGTGAAACCCGACTACCAGCCGGTTGTTGCGCCGATCTTTGGCGAGAAGGAAGGGAAGATCGCGAAGGCGAGCCGTGGGCGCGAGCCTCTGTTCTTGTTCGCTGCCCTCCAGCGGCAACTGGGGTATCCGGAAGTGCCCAAGTCCCACCTGCAGGATGACCAGTCGATCAAACTCCGGGCCATCGAGACGAAGCTCCGCGAACTGGAAACGCGCCTGCGGCTGGCTGAAGGCGAACTCCGCGGGAATGTCGACCTCAGCCAGTTCGGAAAACCCGAACTGCTCAAAGACGAGGAGATCGACCCGACGTGAGGCCGGCGGTAGGAAAAAGTTGGCCCGGTTTTGGGACTTGCCCACGCCGGGCCGCCACGGAGGGCGGCCCCTACGAANNCCTCCGTGGCGGCCTGGCTGTCCGTGACGGGAGGTATTCCTCTATCTGCCGCTCACCTAAGGTGCGGCTCACACCAGCATGGGCGATTGATTGAGACAATGAACCGGCAAATCGATCTCAAATAGGGTCGGTTGTCTGCCGCCCCCTCAGTTACCCGTCTCACCGCCCCTCCCGCTCTGCATACTCTGACGTTTGCCCCTGATTACCCGACACGAGATTCGGCGCGATTCCGTTGCGGATCGGTTCCGCTGTCGTCATAATGCCCTTCAACCCGACCCGAAACAGGACGCCCCGGGCGGTTTGTACCGGTACGCCTCTGCACGACCGGCCGCCAGGACGGCGGACCTTGATCGATTACTCGACCCATACCGTATCGCCCGTCGCGCTGCGGGTCCGCCCCGCGGTGGATCTCGATACCATCGACTGTGCTGGTGGACCGCACCCCGGTGCCGCCAGTGCCGATCACGGGTGAATGGGAGACGGGTTCTGGCGTGTCCTCGCGGCGACCCCGGCCGCGACCGCCGGCCCTTTGACGTACAGCACGCCCGATCGTCTGCACGGCAGACGACCGCTTCCCGTAGAACCTCCGGCCCCCGCTCACCCGGGCTCGCTCGGGTGGCTCCACGACTGTCCGTCCGCTCCCATTGACCCGGTACGACGGGCCTCCGGAAGGAGTTGCCCTCCCATGGATAGAATAGACCCCCTCGTCGCAGGCGGGCTTGCGCTCGTCACCGCGGTTCTCGGGGCTGGCTGCGCGTATGCCGCGGTCCGCTTCCGGGGCCGGTCCCCGTCTCCGTCTGTCCTCGACACCGCCCGCTACCAGGATGAACTCCGGCTTGCCGAAACCCGCGGCCAAGAGTTGCTCGAAAAGGCGCGTCGGGATGCGGAACAGATCGTCCGGGAAGCCGAACTCCGCGCTCGAGACGACATTTTTCGCCGCCGCGAAGAAGTGAACCGAGAACTCGACACCGCCCGGGATGAGGTTCGAGAGCACGAGCGACGCGCTGAGAAAAAGGAGGACGCAGCAGAACAGAGACAGAAGGAGTTGGCCCGGAAAGAACGCCACCTGGACGCCCTCCAGAAGAAACACCTCGAACGCAAAGAAGTTCTGGAGAAAAAGGCCAAGCACCTGGATGGGTTGATCGAGCAAGAGACCCAGAAATTACACGAGATCACCGGACTCTCCCGGGAGGCGGCCTCGCGGTTGCTACTGGAGCGGTTGGAGAAGGAACTGGCCGAGGAGATCGCGGGGAAAATCCGCCAACAGGAAGAGCGGCTCAAGCAGCAGGCCGAAGCGAAGGCCCGCGAGGTGCTGGCGACGGCCATCCAGCGGTACGCTGCCGAGCACACCGCCGACACCACCGTGAGCACCGTCGACATCCCATCCGACGATATGAAGGGACGGATCATCGGGCGGGAGGGTCGGAACATCCGGACCTTCGAGAAGTGTACCGGGGTGGATGTGATCGTTGACGATACCCCCGGGGTTGTGATTGTGTCCGCGTTCGACAATATCCGCCGGGAGACCGCCCGGTTGGCACTGACGAAGCTGATCCAGGACGGCCGCATCCACCCCACCCGGATCGAGGAGGTGGTGACCGAGACCCAGAAAGAGATGGAGAAGCACATCTCCGAACTCGGCCAGCAGGCGGTTCTGGATGCGGACGTGGCGATGCCGCATGAGAAGATTGTCCATCTGCTCGGTCGGCTCCGTTTCCGGACCAGCTACAGCCAAAACGTTCTTCAGCACTCCCTGGAAGTGGCCCACCTGTGTGGGCTGATGGCCGCCGAGATTGGGCTGAACCCACAACTGGCCCGGCGATGCGGGCTCCTGCACGATGTCGGGAAGGCGGCCGACCACGAAATGGAGGGCGGGCACCCGAAGGTTGGGGCCGAACTGGCCAAGCGTTACGGGGAGACAAGCAAGGAGGTGCTCCACGCCATTGTCGGCCATCACGATGATGTCACCGTGGACAATATCTACACGGTTCTGGTGGCCGCGGCCGATGCGATCAGTGCCAGCCGCCCGGGTGCCCGGCGGGAGACGCTGGAGAAATACGTTAAACGGTTGGAAGACCTGGAGGCGGTGGCGTGTGGGTTCCCCGCGGTGGAACATGCCTATGCCATCCAGGCCGGTCGGGAGTTGCGCGTGATTGTGAACGCCTCCCAGACCACCGATGCTGAGGCGGTCAAGGTGTGCCGGGAGATCGCCCGCGCAATCGAGCAGCAACTCGATTACCCCGGGGAAATCAAGGTGACAGTGATCCGCGAAATCCGTGCGATGGAAGTGGCGAAGTGAGCTGGCAAAGACAAAAGTCGAAAAAAGGAATCACGAGATCACGAAAGACGAAATAACGAAATGAGATTTTGATTTTTTCGTTATTTCGTCTTTCGTGATCTCGTGATGAAATCTTGGCTTTTCTCTGATCAACCACTGGCATTATCCCGTGCGGTCCCCGAGTTCTGTCCGGAGGCGATGCAGAACCCGCGATTTCGCGACTCGCACTGCGCCACCGGACATCTTCAACTCGACCGCGACATCCTTTGGTGCGCGGCCTTCGACCGCGGTGAGCCAGAACGCCTGCCAGGTGCGCGGCTCGAACTCGGCACGAATGAGATCCAGACCTCGCTGTAGTAACGCCGACACGGCCGGATCGCCAGAACTCTCCTCGTCCGGGGCGACCACCTCCGGCAGTTGCGATAGCAGAGCCTGGGCCTCACTGCCGCCGACACCCGTCGGCTCCCGATGCCGTCGGCGGAAGGTATCACGCACCTTGTTTCGGGTGATCGTCCGCAGCCAGCCGCGGAATGTGCTTCCGGGCTGATCCCGTCGGAACCCCGAGATGTGGGCCGCGACGGATTGGAACACCTCCTGGAACACGTCCGCGGCATCGTCTTCCCGCAGTCCCAACTGTCGGCACCAGTACAAAACCAGCGGTGCATACAATACGACCATCCGCTCCCAGGCCGCGGGGTTCTGTTCCACGGCCCGTTCGAGCAGACCGCGGGACGTGGCCGCGGACGACGCATCCCCGTCACTTTGGATTAGCCGTTCGTTGCTCATCACCCCCCCGCTGGGAGTTTCGCCTCCGGTTGCCGGGATCCTCGTTCAGTTTGCACCGTCCTGAGCGGCCTGTCGATGGGAAACCTGCGTCACTCCAGTCGCGTAACGCTCTGGCGTTACAATGATGAGATCCTGCGGGTTCGTCACGCGCCCTTTGGATGCGGCCGCATGCCGAGGATGACCCTGTGAGCGGAACAGATTGTCCTCATTCGGATGAATTGGCCAGATTCGCTGTCGGCGACCTGGATGCACCCGAACTCTCGCGGGTCGCTGAACACGTTGAGTGCTGCTCGGCGTGTGATCGGGTTCTTGAGGCACTCGACACGCACACCGACCCCCTTGTAATCGGTTTACGCCACCCGGCAGAAATCGGCGTCCTGGATGTCCCGCGGCTGTTGCTCACTGCTGCCCAGTCCGCCCTCGATCCTCGACCGCCGAGTCGGGTCGGGAAGTTCGAACTACTTGAAGAGCTGGGGAAAGGGTCGTTCGGGACTGTGTTCCGGGCGCAGGATACCGAACTCGGGCGTGAAGTGGCGATCAAAATCCTCCGTGCGGGTCGACTGGCCACGGCCGAGGATACGGAGCGGTTCCTCCGCGAGGCCCGCAACGCCGCCCGGCTCAAGCACCCCGGGATCGTCTCGGTCTACGAGGCAGGCCGGACCGAGGATGGGGTCTGCTACCTGGTCGAGGAGTTGGTCCGCGGGGCAACCCTGGCGCACCACCTTCAGGGAGGGACTGTCGACCCGGACTCCGCCGCTCGGGTGGTCGCTGAAGTCGCCGAAGCGCTCGACACCGCCCACCAGTTGGGGGTGATCCACCGCGACATCAAGCCCTCGAACATCATCCTCGACCTGGACGGGCGGCCGCACGTCACCGATTTCGGGCTGGCCAAGCGGGATACCGAAGACGCCACCACGATGACGCTGGAGGGCGAGGTTCTCGGCACCCCCGCGTATATGTCGCCGGAGCAGGCTCGGGGGGAGTCGCACCGGGTGGATGCCCGCAGCGATGTCTATAGCCTCGGGGTGATCCTCTACGAACTCCTCACCGGCGAGCGACCATTCCGCGGCAACCGACGGATGTTGATTCTGCAGGTGCTTCAAGACGAACCGCGCCCTCCCCGCCGACTCAACGACAAGGTGCCCCGCGATCTGGAAACAATCTGCATGAAGGCGATGGCGAAAGCCCACGCCCGACGCTACTCTTCCGCGCGTGAACTGGCCGACGACCTCCGCCGCTACCTGGACCGCCTGCCGATCCACGCCCGGCCGGTCGGACGAGCCGAACGGGCGTGGCGGTGGTGCCGACGCAACCCGGTTCCGGTCGGGTTACTGGCAGCGCTGTCGCTCGGGTCTGCTGTCGGACTGTGGCATCTGTCGCGGCTGAATGAGCAACTGGTGCGGTCGACGGCCCTGGAGGGGGCGGCCCAGCAGGCGGAAACCCTGGAGGGGGTCAACGATCTGTACTCCGCTGCGGTTGATCGGGCCATGCCAGCGGGTGTATCGGTCACCCACGATTATGCCACCCGGAAGGGGGCGATGCCGCTCCCGGCGACGCTGACCATCGACCTCGGCCGGCACCTCAGTACCCGCAGCGAGTCAGGGATGCAGGTACGATTGTATAGCGACTACCCGTGGCTCTTCCGGAAGGACGGCGGGCCGGACGATGACTTCGAGCGTGACGCCCTGCGGCGACTGCGCGAGAACCCGGACGCGCCGGTCTACCAGTTCGAGGAGTATCAGGGCCGACCAGTCCTTCGATACGCCATCGCCCGTCGGATGCGGGAGAATTGCCTCAATTGTCACAACCACCTCGAAGACAGCCCCAAGAAGGACTGGAAGGTCGGGGACGTCCGCGGGGTGGTGGAGATCATCCGCCCCCTCGACCGCGACGCCGTCCGGACTCGGGCCGGCCTGCGTGAGACGTTCGTCCTGATGGGTGTCGTCGCCGGGTCGCTCATCGGGCTGACCGTCCTTTACGTCGCCACCGGGGGCCGCAGGCCAGGGAAAAGCGTGTAACGCCCCCGCGTTCGGGGGAATGACGCAACTGGAGCGCGGAACGCGGAACGCGGAACGCGGAACGCGGAACGTAAGGCAGACGCGAGGAAATGACCTACGACGATCATGGGGGGTGCCACGAGCGGCTTGCCCACCCGTGTGAGGCCTTCACGGGCGGACTAGATGTCCATTTCGTAAATCTCTGGGCAGTCGTACTTCCTGGCTTCCCAAGAACTTACGTCATGAGGGCACCGTGAATGCTGCCCAAGGACTTATGAAATGGACATCTAGCCGCCCGTGGCACCCGATCCCTCTGGTCGATTTTCTCTCACCAACTGCCTAAAGCCCCCCTCATCTGGGGGAATGACGCAATGCGGAGCGCGGAACGCGGAACGGAAAGCGACTGAGTCCGGGGGAATGACGCAGTCGGTGATCCCCGACCATCCGTAGAGGGTAACTCGCACCCCCTCGCCACGCCCCGGTTTGCAGTAGCTGGGGTCTGTGACCCTGGACCGGCCTCACAAAGGCCAGTGACAAAAACGCTGCAACAACGCCTTCGCACCCTGGAGATGCCCCCGCCCGTTCTTTCCCTCGCCCGAGTCCCTTTCCTCTTCCACTGGGAGATTGATGATGATGGTTCCGAACACCCGCCGGGAATTCCTCGCCGATGTCGGCCGGGGGATGATGGTCGCCAGTCTCGGATCGTCTGTCGCATTCGACCTCGGCCTCGGCTTGGCCTCGGCCGCTGAAGGCGACAACACGCTCAACTTCGGCAAACTGGAGCCGCTCGCTGCGCTCCTCCAGGACACCCCGACCAACAAACTCATGCCGGTGTTGGTCGCAAAACTCAAGGATGGCACCGATCTCCGCAGCCTGGTCGCGGCGGGGGCACTGGCGAACGCCCGCGAGTTCGGCGGGAAGCACTACGAGGGCTACCACACGTTCATGGCCCTCGCTCCGGCGTTTCAGATGGCGAACGAACTGCCCGAGGCCATGCGGCCCCTGCCGGTTCTCAAGGTGCTGTATCGCAACGCCACGCACATCCAGGGCCAGGGCGGCCGGAAGAAAGAAGTGCTTCATCCAGTCAAGCCGACTCCGATACCCGCAGGACAGATCGGCGGCGAGGCGGTGCGGAACGCTGCCCGCCACAACGAGCAGGCAAAGGCCGAGGGGATCTTCGCCGGGATTGCCCTGGAGGGCACCCCGGAGGATGCCTTCAACCACGTTCTCTGCTGCGTTGAGGACGATGTCAACGTCCACCGGGTGGTGTTGGCCTGGCGAGCCTGGGCGATGCTCGACTTCACAGGGCCGGAGCACGCACACACGCTCCTGCGCCAGTCGGTTCTGTTCTGTTGTGAGGAGAACCGCAACGGCCAACCGCAGCAGATTCAAACCCTCCTCCCCAAGCTTCTCGATCAGTACAAGCTGGTGGGGAAAAAGCAGGGCACGCGGGAGGCCGACAACGCCTGGATCGAATCCCTGGCCAAGGTGATCTACAGCGGCGGGCGGGAGAAGGCGGCCGACGCAGCCGCGGCGGCCCTCGCCGAAGGGTTCTCGATGGCGGCTGTCAGCGAGGCAACCACCCTGGCTGCGAACCAACTGCTGCTCAACGATCCTGGCCGGGCCAAGACGGAAGGGTTCAAGCAGAAGGGGAGCGTTCACGGGGACTCGGTCGGGCTTCATGCCTCCGACGCAGCGAACGCCTGGCGGAACATCTCCCGGGTGAGCAACCCGCGAAATGCCGTCGCCAGCCTGATTCTGGGGGCCTACCACACGGCTGGGCAACACGGTGGGCAGTTGAAGGAGCCGTATCACACGGCCGAACTGGCGAAGATCACCGCGAGCGACCCCGCGACCCTCCTGAAGCAGACCGAGGAAGCGGTCAAGGCCGGGAACCAGGCGATGGCTGCGGCCCTGGTGCAGAAGTACGGCGAGGCCGGCCATTCGGAGCGGGCGGTGTGTGACCTGCTCATCCAGTACGGGGTGAGTGAAGACGGCGCGCTGCACGCCGAGAAGTATTACCGCACGGCGACCGAGGAGTTCGGCGTGATGCGCCCCGCCTTCCGGTGGCGTCAACTGGTCGCCCTGGCCCGGGTGACCGCCAGCGAATACGGCAGGCAGGCCCCCGGCTACGCCGAGGCAAGGCGGTTGCTGGGGGTGTGACCGGCTCCCAGGGTTAACCGCTCTGGATTGCCTTTCCCATCACCCCGACCCCGGTAGGGGTCGTAGCGATTCGCCGGTGGTTGAGCGCAGCGATACCACCGGTATGCGGCGGCAACCACGCCGACCCCGGCACCCCCCGCCTCTCCCCGGTTTCTGATGCTCTGGAGTTAATCCGTGGTTGTGTCATCGTGATTGGCGCCGCCCCGGTGGTCGAGCTTCGCTCGACCACCGGCTAATCTAATCGCTGTGACCCCTCCGGGGTCATTCCAGATTCGCGGTATCGTCGCTGGCAGTATCGCAGCGCTCAACCATCAGCTCATGGCCAACGCCTACCGGCCATTCCCTGCGCTCTTACCCCAGGGCTTCTCCATCAGCGACACGATCTGGGTGGCCAGGCTGTCGATTGCCATCTTTTGGGCGGTTGCATACGACTCCCCAAGTTCCGGGAGCAGCCGACCCGTGGCAACGAGCCGCACCGGTAGGGCAGACTGGGGAGGGGTGACGGGTGGCGGTTGTTCGACGCTCGGGTCGAATGGTGGGGGTTGCTCACCCGGAGTCGGTTGTCCTGGTGTGCCGAGAGACCGGCCCTTCAGTGGAGCAGACAGATTCTTCCCGGTCCGTAAGTCCCGCCAGAGGACATCCACCGTCAGGTCCAACTCCGCTTCGCGGGTCAGGTTCTGCTGATTCCGGTTCAGAATCTGCTTACTGACATCCACCACATTCATCAACAGTTCGGTATCCGCTCCGGCAGGGTCTGACACGACCCGGAATGGGGTCTTCGCACCGATCTCACGTATGACTGCCCGTGTGATATCGACCTCAATGCCGCGGTTCGGGGTGGTCTGGAACGCGCGATTGGACGACACCGGAATGTACACCGTCTTGATGTTCGGGTCGTAGAGGGCTTCTGCGCCGATTTGATAGCCGAGGATGGAGGGAATCCCACCACCCTGGCATCCGACCGCGGCAGCCAGGGCCAGCACGGCCGCAGCGACATGTAAGGAACGAAGACAGCATGTTGGGGCGGTCACCATAGAATCCTCCACGTCGGAGTCAGAGGGGAGTACTCGCCTTCTGTGCCGGACTCAGGCAGTTGGTGAGAGAAAATTGACCAGTGGGATCGGGTGCCACGGACGGCTTGTCCGCCTGTGAAGGCGTCACACGGGCGGGCTCGGGTGCCACGGGCGGNNAAGCCGCCCGTGGCACCCCCCATGATCGTGGTCGGTCAGTTCCTGGTGTCTGCCTCAGGTCAGGGCGGAGGAGGGCCGTTCGGGGTGCCCGGCACGCTCGTCCCGCCGACTGGCACCACCTGGGGATCCGGGTTGGCCAGGTTGCGGGGCGGTGTCCCGGGCGAGCCAGCAGGAGCCGTCTTGGGGCCGAATAGGTCGGCCCATTTCGCCTGGGTCAGCACCCACGGGTCATAGCCGCGGGGATCCTTGCCCTGGGCCATTAACTGTCGGAGCACATCCTGCCGTGCGGCTGCGGACTCGGCGTACTGAGTCCCAGCGTACCGTCGTTTCACCAATTCGTAGTAGAACACCGCCGACCCGGGGTGGCCGGTTCGCTCGTAGTATTCCGCCGTGCGGAAATCCTTCTCGGCCTGCTGATACCGGATTGCAAACTTGGCCCGAGTGAGGCGATCGGCCATTTCCGGGTCACGGGTGAGTTCGGGGACCGTCGCCTCGGCCACGTGGACCAGATGAAGAGCCTCAGCGCACTTGCGGCCATCGTACACCGCCCCGCCAGTGGCGTTGTTCTTGGCCTGGATGGCCAATGCGATTGCCATTGGTCGCAGCGGACTATCTTTGTGCATTTCGACGAGCTGGCTGAAGTAGCGGTCAGCGTCCTCGAAGTTTCCGCGGATGAACTGGACATTCCCGCACCAGAACAGGGCCTGATCGGCCTTTTGACCGGTGATGTCGTGAGTGTGAACGTGATCAAGGGCCTCGATTGCCCGACTCTCCTGGAGCGCGATCGGGCGGGATCGGTCCCAAGGGTTTGGCCAACAGGGATGCCAGCGGAGGACGCCTTGCTCTCCCCGGGCCGTTCGTGTGGCGACATCCTCCCGGAAGTCGTCCAGCCAGTAGTCGGCGATCTCGAACGTCTTGGCGCACGCTTCCTGCCGGTGGGCTCCAGTCGGGAAGTCCATGAGGAGCTTGTGGTACGTGTCGACAGCCTCGGGATACTGGGCTTGCATCCGTCGGCACTCAGCCTGTTTGAACCGGGCGCTTTCAGCCAGAACCGCGTTATTGCCCGTATTATCCGCGAGTTCCTTGAAGATAGACAGAGCCTTCTTGTATTCCCCGGCAGCGAACATTCGCTCGGCGTCGGCCATTTTGATATCGGCGAGCGGATCATCGTAGGCCGATGCCCAGTGGAAGTTCTGGACCTGTTCCTTGAAGGAATGGAACGACTGGCAGCCTGGGGCGAGCACAGCGCAGGCCACGGCCGTAGCGAGCATCCAGGAGCGTCGGCAGGTTCGCTCGGCAGGCCCGGTCATAAAGCGCTACCCCCTTCGCCCCGGAGTCTACCTTTCAACGCCCCTCAACATACCCGAGCAGCCGCGGCCGACGGCCCAGCACGGTACTCACCACCTGTCCGAGGACCGATCGCAGTTCTCGCCGCACCGGTGCCAGATCCGGCACCACCGGATGCGGCTCCCGTTCGGCCAACTCGGCGAGCTGCCGGAGGGCCTGAAGCCCGGCGGCAGAAAGCGGCCGACCATCAGTCGCGGTCGATCCGCATCGGGGGCAGAGAACCCCGCCCACTGCCGGACTGAATAGCACTCGCCCCAGGCCCTGCGGGAGAACTTCGACCCCGCACCCGGTACACACATCGAGCCGCGGGCTATAGCCCAGCTCCTTGAGCCAGACAAGCTCAAAGGCCGATACCGCATCGGGGGGTGGGGGTGGACTCGCCAAGCCACGGAGGGTCGCAATGGCCGCATCAAACAGTTCGGGATGTGGATCGTAGTCCTGAGTTCCGTCGGCGAGGAGTTCCGCGACGTAGTAGCCAGCGTAGAGAGCGGAGAGGTCGCGGCGAAGAACCGGAAATCTTTCGGCGAGTTGGGCCTCGGTGAGGAGGTCGAGCCCACCGTGGGCTTTGCGGAGAAAGACGATTCGGCAAACGGAAAGGAGATCGAAGGCAACGTCGAAATTCGACTTCAGCCGTCGCCCGCCCTTGGCCAGCGCCCGGACCTTCCCGAACTCCCGGGTAAACAGGGTGGTGATTCGGCTCGTCTCGCTCCAGTCCGTCCCGCGGACCACGAGGGCAAGGGCTTGTTCAGCGGCCACGCAGTTTTGCCCTTGTCTTTTGCGTTGTCTGCACTCTCCACCACGGAGCGGTGAAGAGTGAGATTATATCTTTGGCTCTGGGCCATCCCAGGTCATTTCGCCGACGTGAGGACAGGCAAACCCGACCGGTTATTCCCAATTGAAAACCGATTCGACGATTCCGGGGTTGAATCCCTGCAACCGGTCGGGGAACCTGACAGCAGTCTGTCGTGTCGATCCCCGCCTGGGAACGGTCTGGAATTGAGCAGGAGAGTCCGCATGGACCAGAAAACGATCCGAAATATCGGTACCGCCGTCCTTATTGCTGTCCTGCTAATTACTTACGTCGTCCGGGTGGTGAGGAAGCCAGACCAACCACCACCGCCAGATGCCCCAGTCGAAAGCCGCGACCAGGGGGCTCCCTCATCCGGGATTGCTGATGCGAGCGTTCACCTCGCGCTTGGGAACCCAAGTGACGCAACCGATGACCCCGCCAACGCCAACAACTACCTGATGCGGAAGACCTACTTCGCTCTCTCCTACAATAACAGCAAGGGGGGGCCGAACTGGGTCAGTTGGTGCCTGAAGGATTCGGATTTCGGAACGGCCGAACGGACTCAGTTTTACCCGGACCCGGACCTGCCCCACGGCTTCCATCGTGTCACCCCGAACGAGTACACGGGGAGCGGATTTGACCGCGGGCATATGTGTCCCAGAAGTGACCGGACGAATACTCCGGAGGCAGCGAACGCAACATTCGTGATGACCAATCTGATCCCCCAGTCACCCCACTGCAACCAGCGGGCCTGGGCCGACCTGGAGGATTACTGTCGGGCACTTGTACGTCATAAGTCGCGTGTTCTGTACATCGTCTCCGGCCCGTCTGGCAAGGGCGGGGAGGGGTCGAAAGGACCGGCGGATGCGATTGGAGGAGGTCGGATCACGGTCCCCTCCAAGTGCTGGAAGGTCGTCGTGGAGGTGGAAAACGGCACGGGCAATGCCGAGGATTTCCGCCGGGTGGGATCGTCCTCACGGATGATCGCGGTCGTCATGCCCAACGATCAGTCGGTGGGGCATGGGTGGGCCAAGTACCGGACGAGTGTGAAGGAAGTCGAGAGCATGACTGGGTATAAATTCTTCGACCGAGTGCCCGGAGCGATCCTGGAACCGCTCAAGGCCAAGGTGGATGACGAGCACATTCCAGCGGTCCACCACCCGAAGACCGGAGATTGAGACAGCCCATTCGGGGCACACACTTCGACGTCACGTTGGTGGAGATTCTGGATGGGTCGAGCCGATTCCTCCGAGACTCGGTGAGCCCGGCAGTCTTGGAGGCGCTATTCACCATTGCTGCGGGTGACGACCCGGGTGTGTTGCCGGACGAGTGAGGAGACGACCGATGGCACTGAGCGAGACCGCATCCGCACTGCAAAAGGCGAGCGAGTGGCTGACCTACCAGAGCGAGACGGATACCCCCTGGACCGCTTTTGCCTGGCCGGAGATGAGCGGCGAACCCGACGGAGAACGGATTCGTCAGAAGGGGCGTCATCGGCCAACGGCTCCGGCGATCGAGGAATCCATCGATGCATTCTTCACCCCTCTGACACAGGAGCAGGACTGGTATCGGGAGGAAGAGAAGGCCGTCTCCGCCAAGTATGAGGTGCTTCGGGGAGTGGTGCAGGCACACCTGACCAACCCCAAAGTGATCCGAATTGGGGAACGGAAAATTGTGCTGTACATCGTCGGGCTCGCCAAGGAGGGCGGCTGGGCCGGACTCAAGACGACGGCGGTGGAAACGTAGGCGGCAGCCATGAGACGAGATTAAGCGATATCGTATCTGAACACAAATGCTCATCGATCCTGGTTGGGCGAATCAATGCGTAAACGTCGGTGGCTTTTCTTGGCGGCGGTCGTCCTGGTCGGGGCTATTGTGTCCACCAGGCTTCCTGATCTCCAGCGGCCGCGAGACGGCAATCCCGTGCCGTTCACCTCGCTCGATAAGACCCTCGCCAGCGAGATCAAGAACGGCTGGACGGTTTCGGTTCCGCCCAAGCGGGAAGGGCCTTACCGACAGATTCCGGGTGCCACAGCCTCCGAAGGTGCGTCCCGTCGAATCATCGATCGTGACGGCACCACCGAGGAGATCAAACTGGAATCTTCGGCGAATGAGCATCAGAAAATAATCGAACTAGAGACGGAGAACAGCCATCGGACGCTGGTTGCGCTAAAGCGGCCAAAGTGATTCCAGCATCATTGCGTTAAAAATCAACCGAATACCGCCAGCGAGGCTCATGTTAGTTCGATCAATACTCTTGCAATACGAGTGTGCCGTTCGCTTCAAACCACCCTTGGCCGTCGATCTGGTAGACCCCATCGATATGCATGCAGAGGAACTGGCAGACTTCGAGGAGCAACTTCTCCAGCGTCACCTCGTTAATGGCATCGAGTGGTTTACGCAGAACGATCAATTGTTTAGTTAGTGCGACATGTTCCATTAACCGGCCATTGTTTGGGCTGTAATCGCAGGTTTCCAGCACAGCCGCGTGGGTGTTCAGGTCGTCGCGAATATCATCCGCCGCGGCGAGATATCTGTCGATCGAGACGGGAGTGTTCAGCCCCGGGAGGCGGAACTCGCCGCTGGTCCACCCCAGGTCATCCCCGCGGAAATGCGGCTCAACTGGGAGTCCCACCGCGTGAAGGTGTTCCGCGAGCACATCGGGGGGAACTCCAGCCTCGCTTCTGCCAAAAATGCGATACCACATCGATATGTTTTACCAAAAAAATTCAAAGTTTCAGAAGACTAAAATAATCCAGCCGACAGAAGCCCTCCCCCAAGGGTAGACTTCCCATGTATGGCTCCCCCTTCCTTTTAGGGAAGGGGGTTGGGGGGTTAGCTTCTCTCCGGGAGTCCTACCCCTTTTTCCTCGGGACATACTTCGCGGGTTCGGGCTCACTGACCACCTTGAGGAGTTCGGACACGATATCGTCGCTCGATTTGCCCTCGGCCTGGGCCTGGAAGTTTGCGCTGACCCGGTGTCGTAGGACGGGGATAGCCCCTTTCTTGACGTCGTCGATGGCAACGCTGGGGCGACCATCCATAGCGGCAAACGCCTGCCCGGCACGCACCAGAAACTGTCCGGCACGAGGGCCTGCTCCCCAGTCGACGAGCCGCTTGACCAGATCCGGGGCGGTGGGATCCTTCGGTCGGGTCGCCCGCACCAGCTTGACGATGAAGTCGATCACGAACCCCGGCACCTCGATCTTCCGGACCAGTTTTTGCCAAGCCATGATCCGCTCGCCGGTGAGAACCTTGGTCATCTCCGGTTTGTCGTCCTTGGCGCTCATTGCCACGATCTGCCGTTCGTCATCTGGGGTCGGATAATCGACCTTAATATTGAACATGAATCGGTCGAGCTGGGCTTCCGGCAATGGGTACGTTCCCTCCTGCTCGATCGGGTTCTGGGTGGCGATGACGAAGAATGGGTCGGGCAACTTGTAGGTTTCCTGGCCGGCCGTGACTTGCCGTTCTTGCATGGCTTCGAGCAACGCCGCCTGGGTTTTTGGGGGGGTCCGGTTGATTTCGTCGGCCAGCACTACGTTTGCGAAGATCGGACCGCGGACAAACCGGAACTCGCGTTTTCCATCCTGGAGTTCGTCCAGGACCATTGTTCCGGTGATGTCCGACGGCATCAGGTCTGGGGTGAACTGAATCCGCTTGAAGGTGGTGCTGAGGATCTGGCTGATGCTCGACACCATCAGGGTCTTGGCCAGCCCGGGGACGCCGACGAGCAGGCAGTGCCCGCGGGTAAAGATCGCGGCCAGCACTTGCTCGATGACCTCACCCTGGCCAACCACCACCCGGCGGAGTTGGTCGAGCATCTGGGCACGATCGGCAGCGAATTGGTTCAGATAGTCGGTGAAGCGGTCGGTGGACACCGGGCGGCTCCTCGTCTTTTCGCGGGAAAACTCCAGCTAGCGAGATCATTTTACCGATACACCCATTAAATGCCGCCCCTTCTGGCAAGGGCAAGCCCGTGACCGCGACTCTGCTGACTGCTCTGGACCCACTCGCCGACCCGGTGGACCAGGGGATTGCCGAAACGGACGGGATGTTTGAGAGGCACCTCCCGCACGAGCGGGCCTGGAATCACTACTTCTACTGCGGCCGATCGGCCCTCGGGGCGATCCGCCTGGCGCTTGCCGCTGCCGGGACGTCGAAGGTCCGACGCATCCTGGATCTGCCTTGTGGGCACGGTCGGGTATTGCGTGTCCTCAAAGCGGCATTTCCTGAAGCCGAACTGCACGCCTGCGATCTGGATCGCACTGGGGTCGATTTTTGCGCGACTCGGTTTGGCGCGAAGCCAATTTACTCTCACTCGAACCCCGCGCAGTTGCAACTCGCCGGCCCCTACGACCTCATCTGGGTCGGTTCGCTCATGACCCACCTCGACGCGCATCGCTGGCCGGGATTTCTGAATCTGTTCCGCTCGGTTTTGTCGCCTCGTGGGGTGTGCGTGTTCACCACTCACGGGTACTGGTCGGAGGAACTCATCAAGAGCGGCCAGGCTGCCTATGGGTTGAAGAACCCAACCAGTCTGCTCCGCCCGTACCGGAAGTATGGATTCGCTTACGCGGGATACCCTGGGCAGGATTACGGGATCTCACTGTCAAGTCCAGCGTGGGTCACAACCCGCATGGCAGCCGTCCCCGGAGCGAGACTGCTCCTCTACGCCGAGCGAGGTTGGGCCGATCACCAGGACGTGGTCGCCTGGACATTGAATGATGCCGCCTGACTCATCAGAAACGAGCATCCGCGAGACTCACGGGAGGAATGACCGACACGCCGCAGTGCCAGGGAGCAGAACAATGCTCCAACTGGTGACTGATGCCGATGTCCGCAGCGAGATCACCTGCGGACTCCGACGCCGCTTGCCATTGATCGACCTGACCCCGTCTGTGTGCAAGGGTTTGGGGAGTTTGTAGCATACGTGTAAATTGACCAAGCGAGCAGGTTGTTCGTCGGCAGGGGGTTCGCAAGATGGCAGCACCAACTGTCCTGTTGACCGGGGCAACCGGCTTCATTGGCGGGGCGACCCTGGCCCAGTTATTGGACTCGCAGCCGGACTGCCGGGTACTCGTACTTGCCCGGGACCGTGGCCCAGACTCGGCTGCCGACCGGGTCAAACAATCCCTGTCCCGTTTTATCGGACACGACCGGGCAGAGGACGCTCTCCGCCAATGTGAGGTCATTCCCGGTGACCTGACCAACCCCGCCAGCCTTGGCACACCCAGGCTCGATGAGGCGACGCACGTCATTCATCTGGCGTCGCTGAAGAAGCTGGCAGGCGAACAGTTGGACGAGGTCACCCATGTGCTGCACCTCGCCTCGAACACGAACTTCAAATCGGTCCGAAACGTGAGGCACACAAACGTCATCGGCGCGTTGAGCCTCGCTCACCGGATGCGGCGAGTCAAGAACCTCCAGCGGTTCCTCTACGTTGGAACGGCCTACATTTGTGGCGAGAGTTCGGAGCGGGTGGTCCGTGAGGACATGTTCCCGCGTCTGCGTGCGAGACACTTTACCGAGTACACGGCATCCAAGGCCGAGTGCGAGATGCTCCTGGAAAGTACCGCCCCGGAACTACCCCTGGTTGTGGCCCGTCCCTCTGTCGTGGTCGGGCACACCAGGCTCGGGTGTCTCCCCTCGGCGAGCATCTTTTGGTTTTACCGGGCCTGCGATGCCCTGCGCCGGCTCACCTGCCCGCTGAGTTCCCGGGACGACGTGGTGCCCGTCGACTGGGTTGCCGACTCGCTCCTGTTCCTTCTCTTGAAACCCACGCTACAACACCGCCGCTACCACGTGTCCGCAGGCCATGCGAGCAGTGTGACGTGGGATGAGATCGCAAGCGTGTTTGCGAGGTGTTACGGGGAGCGGCCCGACAACCCCTACCAGGTCGTCGACATCCCAACAATCCTGCGAGAGCGCAGCCGAATCCGCGAACTGCTCGGGCCTGGTGATGAAGACCATCTATTTGCGGCCCTGCCGTTGTACTACCGGTTCATGGAGATTGATGCGGAAATCTTTGACAACACCCGGCTTCTGGAGGAGGGCATGCCTCCCGCCCCCAAGCTAACGAGCTACCTGGAGTTGTGCGCGACTCGTTCGGCTGACCGAAGCGTATATGATCAAATGCTGGACGACGTGTGAACATGCTGGCACTCAGAATCAGTCCCGGAAGGTTGTGGCGGCACGTTTCCAACGTGCCGGAAGCAACAAACGCCGGAGGTGGTCATGTCGAACGGGGAGATTTTCCCGCGCATCTCTCTCAGTCAAGTTACCCCACCTTCCAGGTCCAGCTCTGAAGCTCAGCAAGTCGGTCGTGGTCGGTCAGGTCGAACTTCAGCGGGGTGACAGTGATGTACCCCTCTTCCAAGGCGGTCACGTCGGTATCCGGATGCGGCGACAGACAGAGGAACTCGGGGCTCGACCAGAAATACGTCCGACCGCGGGGGTTGACGCGCCGGTCGAACTTCTCCTGATAGGGAGTGATGTTCTGGGGCATCACCTTGACCCCACGGATCGGGCCACGCTCCAAAACCGGGATGTTGACATTGAACAAACTTCCGGCCCCCGGCTTCCGGGCGAGGATCTGCTCGATCACCACCCGGGCATGCCTCGCCCCGGCCGCGTAATCATAGATTTTCTTGTCGTATTCGAGCGAAACAGCGATCGCGGTCCGATGGAAAAACGCCCCCTCCACCGCAGCTGCCACCGTTCCGGAATAGATCACGTTGATTCCAGCGTTCGACCCCGCGTTCATTCCGCTGATAATGACATCCGGTGGGTCGGGCAGGAGTTCGAGCAGGGCCAGTTTCACACAGTCGGCTGGCCGCCCCTCCACGGCCCAGCCGATGAAAGTTTTCCCGTCGTCCTCGAAGACCTCGCTCACCAAAAGCGGATTCAGGAGCGTGACCGAGTGTCCGGCCGCGCTCTGCTCGGTCGCCGGAGCCACCACCGTGACTGTCCCGAGTTTGAGCAACTCGTGGCGGAGCGCCCGCAGCCCTGGCGCGTAAATACCGTCGTCATTGGTGAGCAGGATCTGCATGGCCGTCTGCCTCCGTGTGTGACACAGTCATTACACGGAATCGGCCGGGCAGTGACAGGGGACGGGGTCAGTCTCGCCGGGTCAGGATGCACAGCCCGTGGATGCGGACCCTCGCACCTTCATGGAGGAGGTCGATTCGCAGGACGTCAGTCTCCCGGTCGACGAAAATGTGGGCGGTCACCGGTCCATCGGAGGTTGTCGTCAATGGTCCGATCATCCCGTACCCCGGCCGCGGGGTGAACGTCCCACCCGGTTCCCAGGTGAGGACGCTCAGCACCCGGTCACCCTGGGAGGATGGATGGGATTGGTAAGTGAGTCGGAAACCGTAGACGAATTGTCGCCGCGGCAGTGCAAGAACGATATGCCCTTTGTCCTCCTTCGCTCCAGTGACCGTGTAGAATCCGCCTGACTCCGACATCCCCTCCGACTGGGTCGCAATCACTGGAATTGGGGTGTCATCCATCGGTGGGTCGAGGACGAGATCGCGGAAGGGGACGACCCCCAGGCGGCGAAGCGCGAGGTAGTAGGCTACGTACACCTCCCTCTCGGCTGGGATGTGGTGCCGGTCGACGATGAACGTGACCGGGACCCCGGTACGGATCGCGTATTCCACCTCGCCCTGGTGCGATCTAAAGACCGCCGCGATCGCAAATGCCTGCCGGACGTTCGGCCAAAGGCTGGCGAATCCGACCAGGAGCAGAACGATCGGTACGATCCGCCCCCACCGCGAGACGGGGAGAACCGCCCACGCCACGTACACGGCCGCCACCAGCGGCATTGCCAGGGTGGAGTACCGGTTACACGCCAGGACGCTCCCCATCGCCCCCCGGCCATACGCCAGCCCGAGTCCCAGGCTCAATACCGCACCAATCACGCAAGTGAGCGCCACGGCCGTCATCCGGCGCTCAGGTCTCCAGGCATACACAGCCAGTAATACGCCAGTGACCGCTAGCAGAACGAGCATCCCGAGCCCGAATTCCGAGAGTCCGGAGGGATTCAGCCCGTGGGCCAGGAAGGCGACCGATCCGAACCCGATTCCCGGGAAGTTCGCTGCATTGACCGCAATCACGTCCCAGGCTCGTGTAGTCTCGTGATGTCCACACGACCGGAGCCCGTAGAAGTAGAGCGGGATCATCGCCATTCCGGCCAGCCCGAACCCCAGCGCGATAACACCGGGCCAACGAGTCACTGGCCCACCGGACCACAGATTCCGGCCCGCGACTGCCAGAAGCAGACACGAGAAAGCCGGACTCAGCGCCACCCCATTCGCGCCGCACAGCGGGACGAGGAGTGTGATGACACCAGCCAGGGCGATCCGGCGCGGAGAGTCGGCGAACCGCGGGTGAATCACCACCGCCAGCATGAGCAGCGCAAGGGCCGACGACGAGATGAACTGGATCTGGAAGCCCCAGTACAAATTATCGTGCTGCCCCAGATTCATCACCAACAGGGGCAGAAACGCATCGGTGTAAGCAAACCGACCGCGAACCCGGGCCACCGCTCGGGTCAGGACCACAGCCACCGCCGTGAGGATCAGGGCATTCATGACCGGTGGTGCCCGGAAGTCGTACCCCGCCAACCGGACCGCTGTCACGAACAGGATTCGGGGTAACGGGATGCGGTGTTCGTTGTGCTGTGCCCAGTAGAGACTGGGGGAGCTGAACGGTTCTGCCAGGAGGTGGGTGTTGAAGTATTCGTCGATATAAGGAATGCGCGTTGCCGTTTTTGCCACAAACACGACGAGCAGGGCAAGCATTGCGACCCACACCGCGGACACAAACCACCGGGCCGAGCGGTCGGTCGCAGGGGGAGTCGGTTCCGTGGCGGTGTGGGTTTCGCTTCGTGCGAAGAGGGCCGGCCAGCGGATCAATGCCCGGAGCATTCCGACAACCTCCTCACGCGGCCTGTCGGTCGGCTGCGACTGACCGATCCGGAATCACCACACAACCCGGGGCAAGACCGAATCGCCGTTCGATCCCTGCTCGAAGGGCGTATCCATACCAGTAGGCGTACCTCGGTAGCCACTTCCGGAACTGGAACCGCGACACGCCCGCTACCCGATCCCGCCAGGTTGTTGGCACCTCGGCAATTCGCTCGCCGCGACGGAACGCCTTGGCGGTTAACTCCAGGGCGAGTTCAAACCCACCGACGCTCTCGATCCCCATCTCGTTGACGAGCGCGGCGTCGTAAAGCCGAAAGTTGTTTGTTGCATCTCGAGTCGGGAACCGGACAAAGACGTTCAGGCTAATTCCGGCGAGTCGGCTGATGGTTTTCTTGAGCCACGGACCGCCTAACTGCCGACCGCCGGGGGAGTATCGACTGGGGCACACCAGCCGCGCGCCGGATCGGTACAAGCTGAGCATCCGGGGCACCCCGGTCAGGTCGTCGGAGAGGTCTGCCATGACGACCAGCGCTGGCCCACTTCCGACTACCCGAAATCCAGTCCGGAGTGCCCCAACCACCCCCTTCCCCTGGTTGCGGGCGAGTCGGAGCCAGGGTCGGGTGGTGGCCAGATCGCGGGCGACCGGAACGGTGGTGTCCGCATCGAAGTCGTACACGGTGTACAGGGTGAACGGGGGCGGGACATGCCGCTCCACCTCCCGGACGAGGGCCGGGAAATTGTCCGCCTCGTTGTACACCGGGACGATCAAGGAGAGCATGGGACGACCCTATCGATTACCGAATTTCTGAATGGCTCGCAGAATTTCCGAATGGCCCGCAGATGACGCAGACTTCGACGCAGATGAAATCCAGATCAAATCAATTTAATTCTGATCAAGATTTTATCTGCGTCCGCAGATCTGCGTCATCTGCGGGCCATTGCTTCGCATTTTTCACTTCTAGATCACCCCCAACTGCACCTGCTCGGCGATCCACGGGAGCACTTCATCAAGGATCTGGTCGAGCGAGGTATCGGCCTCGAATCCGAGCAAGTTCTTCGCCTTGGTGACATCTGGGATTCGGCACTGGACGTCGTACCGGAAGGCCCTGTCGGTGGTGTAACGGAAGGGCTTGGCCGGTCCGTGGATCTTCGCCCAGATTGCTTCCGCCAGATCCACGACTGTGGTCGACACAGGGGTGGAGAGGTTGAAGTCTTCGTTCAAGGCGGCTGGGTGCTCGATGCACAACCGGATGCCGCGGGCGAGATCGCCACCGTAGGTGTAATGGCGGACCTGATTCCCGGTCCCCAACAGGTGGAGCGGATCCTGGCCCTTGAGCACCTTCTGGACAAGGTCGGGGACAACGTGGCTCATGGCGAGTTTCACATTCCCGGAGTAGATCTCGTCCTCACCCCGCGCTCGCCGCTCCCCGATCCCGACGCAGTTGAACGGCCGGGCAATTGTGAATGGAAGCCCATGTTGCTCGTAGGCCCCCTGGGCAAAATATTCGGCCGCGAGCTTTTGAAAGCCATACGTGGAAGATGGGGGCGGGCAGTTCCTCTGGTCGCCCTCCTTGCTCGGGAAGGTGATCGCGTTCTCGAACACCATCGAAGACGAGATCAGAGTGACCTTACGGAGTTGAGCCGTCTTGTACGCATGGATGGCAGCGTCGAACGCGGCCGCGGTGAGCCGCTCGTTCTCGGCGAGGAGGTCGTAGGCGTAGGTGTGGAAGTACGAGATCCCGCCGATCATTGCTGCCCCGGCGACGAACTGGTCGCAGTCCGCCAGGACGGCTTTGAGGAGCCCGGTGTCCTTCGCGTCTCCGACCACCAGTCGATAGCGCGGGTGCCCATCACAGTCCTGACGGATCGGTCCGTATTTCGAGTAGTTGTCGACCCCAACCACCTCGTGCCCGTAAGCGAGCAATTCCTTGACGAGGTAAGTGCCGATGAACCCCGCCGCGCCGGTAACCAGGATTTTCATGTCGTGTGGGGTGAGTGTGTGAGGGTGGCTTCTAAGGCAGTTGGTGAGAGAAAATCGACCATTGGGATGGGGTGCCACGGGCGGCTAGTCCGCCCGTGAAGGCGTCACACGGGCGGGCGAGCCGCCCGTGGCACCCCCCATGNNATCGTGGTCGGTCATTTCCTGGCCTCTGCATAAAAACTCTGCCCCGCCTTCCAGGAGGTGGAGGAGGGAAGCTCGTCGCTCATCCTGCCATCCGCAGGCCAGCCGCGGCGGGTGTCTTGGGAAGGAAGTCGAACACATCAATCACCGGCTGCTGCGGGCGGAGATCCTTGTACTCGGCATGACAGGCCCCGAGGAAGACCACATCCGCCTTCGCCAGCGCAGCGTCCAGCGAGACAAACGACGGGTCTGCGATATAGGGATCTGTGCAGACGACTTCCCGGCACTCCAGGGTCAGGATCTTCCGCAGTTTGTAAGCGAGTGAATCGCGGTGGTCGTCGCAATTCCCTTTGAACGCCATCCCGAGAATCGCAGCACAATCACGGGACAGATCCCGTGTCGCCTTCACGTGCTCGACCAGCGCGGAGGGCAGGCCCTCGTTCACCATCATGGCGGCCTGACCGATCGGGAACGAGTTGTGGTTAAAGCCAGCGAGTTGCATCGTGTCCTTGAGCAGACACGGGCCACCAGCAAATCCGGCTTTCGGAAACCCGGCCAGACGCGGATACTTATACGTGACCGCAGCGTGGATCCTTGCGAAGTCAGCATCGAATTTCCGGGCGATCAAGTAGAGTTGGTTCGAGATCGCGAAGTTGATGTAGCGGTAGGTGTTGGCAAAGAGTTTCGCGAGTTCGGCCTCGATCGGCGGGAGTTCGACAAGGTCATTGGTCAGAAGCCGAAAGAGGGCTTTTGCCCGGTGGAGTGCCGTGGGAGACGAGCCGCTCACAATCTGCGGGAGTTCGGACAACTCCTTGAGGGCGTACCCCTGGGCGATCCGCTCCGGGCAGAAGGCGACATCGACCGCCGGGCCAATCCGGTCAAGCCATTCGATGAGCCGGTCGGTCATTCCAGGGAAGACAGTGCTTCGGAGGACCACCAGTTGCCCGGCCCGGAAATGGGGCTGGAGACCCTGGATGGCCCTGTCGAACATCCGCACCTTCGGGTCGAGGAATTCATCGACCGGAGTCCCGATCGTCACGATCACCACCTCGGCGGAGGCGATGGATGTGGGATCGGTCGTTGCGTGGAGGCGACCGCTTCCGAGCGCAGCCGTTAGCTCGGGCTCAGCACCCCATTCCAGGAAGGGCATCTTCCCGGCGGAAACCTCGGCGACTCGCTCGGGTTGGGTGTCGAAGAGGGTCACTTTCGCCCCGGCGTTGGCCAGGGCGATCCCGAGCGGTAGGCCCACATGGCCGCAACCGCCGACGATCGTGGTGGTGTCGGCCATCGTCATCCTTGCCAGGCAGTCTGGAGGCGGTTCGGGGTGTCTGGGGGATACCCCGTCTGCATCACTCTTGTCAATCGGAAGTTGCTTGCCGAACCTTCAGCCGGGATGTGACTCGACTGGGCGTTGGAGACGGCGGGGTTTGCCGCTTGTGCCGGTTCGGCCGGGGTTTCGGGTAATTGCGGGAGAATTCGCCTGGTCTTATGCGGATTGCGGGTTGACCTTTACTCCACCAGTCGTATCAACAGTGACGGTTCTAACGTCCCGGACGACTCGCCGGACGATCACCAGGCCTCCCTTCCCGACGCGGGTTACCACCTGTGGAACCGGGCAGAGGCTCATCAGGGACTGCGGCCGTGGAACCCTCTATCTTCCTGGATTTCAACTTACCCAAAGCGGCGACGTGGTTCTATTTCTCGCTCATCCTCTCGGTGACTTTGTTCTTTCAGTTCGGCCGGATACTCTCGGTCCGTAACCTGGACCTCCTCACCCTGTTTTTATTAGTCCCGGGTTTCTTGCTCCACCAGGAAGCCCATTCCTCGCTGAAGGAAGCGGAGATAGACGACCAGTTGGCAGCTCAAACCCACGTCCCAGCGGTGCGGGAGATCGCGGCCTCGGTCGGAGCGCTCGCTGGCCGAGAAGGGTTGGCTCATGGATTCATCAGGCTGGGTGTGGCAAAAGGGCCTCTGGAAGCGGGAAGCGTCGCCAACAGGGCGGCCGCACTGCGTGAGCGTGGGCAGAGGGAACTCCTGTTCGCGTATGCCTGGCTGCTGGCAGGGTCGGCATACTGGTTCGTCCGGGCTGTGGTTGACCTGGCTCTGGTACGCCGACCCGTGATGAGTCCGAACCTGAATATGACCGGACTCGGGTGGCTCGGACTGGCACTCGTCTTCTGCCTCACCGCCGTGGCGTTTCGGCCGACAAGCGAATCGGTTGTGGCGACCCCCATCGGGGTTCGTCCGATCCCCATTGAGCAGTTGCAGGATGGAGCCACTGCGGTGGTCCGGCAGACCCAGAACGGGTTGGGACAGGCATCACAGGCCGACGTCCGGTTCTGGGTTCAACGCTCACTGGCGGTCGCCTGCCATCTCACGGTTGTGGCTGGGCTTTTGATGATCGGGCTGCGTCACTTCCAGGATCTGACGACCGGGATGGCACTGGGGACACTGTACCTGCTGCTCCCGTACACGGCCTTCCACATCGCTCAGTTCCATTTGGTCTGGCCGGCAGCTTTTGTCACCTGGGCTGTGTTCTGCTACCGTCGGCCGGTGGTCAGCGGCTGGTTGCTCGGCTTGGCTGGGGGGAGTTCCTTCGTGCCGCTATTGCTATTCCCGCTCTGGGTCGGATTTTATGCCCGCCGTGGGGCCGGGCGGTTCGCCGCAGCGTTTTTGACAGCGGTCGGGTTGAGTCTCGGAGTACTGGCTTTAGCTCTCACGTGGGAGGGGTGGTTACCCGCCGACTATCTGTCGGCAAATCTGCCCGACTGGATCCCGTGGAAGCGGTCAACGGCTGAGAGTTTGTGGACCGGCGTGCATGGAGCGTATCGGCTACCAATCTTTGTCCTTTACGTCGCGTTCCTGGCGGTGATCACGATCTGGCCGTCCCCCAAGAATCTCTCCCACCTGGTCTCACTGTCGGCTGCGGTTCTCATCGGAGTTCAGTTCTGGCATGCGGATCGGGGGGGGGTCTACGTCCTGTGGTATCTCCCGCTCATCCTGATGATGGCGTTCCGCCCAAGCCTCACTGCACACGAACCACCTGTGGCCGAGCCGGGGGAGGGCAGGATGCTCCGCTGGGCTGGGGCCGCATGGCGTCGAGTGCGACCCAGCCGCTCAAGCAATACCTCGAAGGAGCTGGCCGTTTAGTACCAATACCGTTGCACGAGGAGCANNTTCGTAGGGGCCGCCCTCCGTGGCGGCCCGGCGTTGGTAAGGCATATACGCAGCGCAACTATATTCTGTACCTCGTCTTACGTCGCTGTTTCGGCCCGCAATCCTTCTCGTGCAACGGTATTGCGTTTAGTACTCTGTCGAAGTCAGATTTCGATCGATGGTGTCCTCGCCATCTCCCGGAAACCTGCCCCCCCGATCTCCAAGGCTTCCGCGCTGGGGATTCTCACGACCAAACGAAGAAACCCCGCCGGGTCGGGCCGGCGGGGTCCGTCTCATCGGGAGAGCGACTCTTTGAGAAAGTGGCGCTCGACTTCCCGATCACGCTCACAGCGACGGTTCCTGAACCGGCGCTGGTCGCTGTGTCTTGTTTGAGGCAGTTGGTGAGAGAAAATC
>PLDW01000100.1 GCA_003136315.1 Gemmataceae bacterium
TAGCTTTTCCCCGGGCCGTTGTACATTTTGGCTTGGGGAGGTGGCTGAGCGGGAAGCAAAAGCCACCGCCGACAAGGTCGACTACTGGCTGATGCGACTCAAGCAGAAGCTCGTAACCCTCCCTCCAGGGTGCGACGTTGTCACCTTTGTCCAGCACGATGGCCACCCACCATCACACCCCACCCAGACAAGTGAACTCACCCTCGCTGGACTTCGCGATCTCTACTTCAAGTCCCAGCAGGGGAAACTGGAGGAGACGACCCTCGACGGAATTCGCATCCACTTCCAGCACCTCATCCGAATCCTTGGCCCTGATCGTGTGATTCCGCACACCACTCGGGCGGATCTCCAGGGGTACATCGACAAGCGGGCTGTGGCGTGGATCGACCCGAATGTGTATCGCAGAAAGCGACGTGAGAAGGATGCGGCGAAGAAGCCCCGGAAAAACCGGAGGTTGCCACCTGCCGTGGACGAGGACCGGCCGAGGAGGCACCCCTCGGCGGCCACAATCAAGAAAGAGATCATCAGCCTACGCACCGCCTGGAACTGGGCTCGGAGTCACTTGGGAGTCGACAACCCATTCGCTGGCAAAGACCTCGATTACAACAAGACCGAGCAGAGTTTACCGTTCATGACATGGGACGAGGCTGCGCGGCGGGTGAATGCAGGGGACGACCCAGATAAGGTGTGGGAGTGTGTGTATCTGCGGCCTGTCGAGATTGCGGATCTGCTCGCGTGGGTGAAAGAACGGCCCGTCAGCCCGTGGGTGTACCCTATGGTCTGTTTCGCTGCACACACGGGGGCCAGGAGGTCCGAAATCGTTCGAGCCTTGACTTCGGACCTTGATCTCGCTGGGGGCATCATGACCATTCGGGAGAAGAAACGGGACAATCGGAAGCACACTACCCGACGAGTGCCACTCAGCCCGTTCCTCAGAGGTGTACTCGAAGAATGGGTGGCGAACCGGGCGTCCGGGAAGACATTATTCTGCCGGGTGAAGGGCGAGGCGATCACACCCCACGAGGCCCACAACTACCTCCAGAGGGTGCTACGACCCTCGAAGTGGAATGTGCTTCGTGGTTGGCATGTGTTCCGCCACTCGCTCATTTCTGCAATGGCCAGCAAGGGGATCGACCAGCGGGTGATCGATGACATGGTGGGCCACTCGACAGATGAGCAACGGCGAAGATATCGGCACCTCTACCCCGATGTGACGCAGCAGGCGATCAACTCGGTGTTCGGGTGATTTTCGCCACGGGGTTCCGACTTTACGTTGCGAATGGTCGATCCAGTGGAAATCATGACCATTCTTGGTCATGTGGTATCGGGTGAGTGGCCGAGGCGCTTGCCGTGGAGGATCGGGTGGATCTCGCTCCGCCCACACGACAATCTCAAGGGTGCCCTGCCGAAGTCAGTGCTGGCCAACACTGCCAGCCCCGCCCGATGACACGCCCAGTGGCAATAGCCCCTCTCGGCGATAGCGAAGCAACTCATCATGGGACACTACCCAGGACTGGTGTTTTCCACGGCCACTGCCTTTCTTCTCAGCTTTCACCCGCCCCAGCCGACACCACTCTCGGACGGTGAACTCGGCCTTGCCCACGAGGCGGGCAAACTCGTCGATCGAGTACCAATCTTTGATGGTTTCCCGATCAAGGATCGCGGTCAGGACCGATTCAATTCGATCGAGCCGTTGGAGTACGCCAGTCATTTCATCATCGCTCATGGCATTCATTCGATTTTATAACCACATCGGGTAGTAATACGCGGGCATATCGAAATCCCGCATTCTGGTTTGCTTTTCCGACATTCACCTTGATCGATTCCCAGTGAACTATGGTGCGCATCATGCGGTTCCCACTGATGTCGTGGGTCGGGGGCGGCGGCGGGGTCGGTCGGGGGCACCACAAACATCTGGATGTTTCCCGGTCACCAGAGGCATCCAGTCGCCGCCATGTCGATCTCCGCAGCCGATGAGGTCGACGACCTTGGCGAGCGTAGTACCCCGCCCGACGATCGCCCATCGGTGGCGAGCGGTCTGCCGGAACCACAGGCAGAACCCCGCGGCCGAGGTTTCAGATTGCCCTGGCTGTGCCATCTCGCGATTCGCTACATTTGCTAACATGCAATCACTCGGGCAGTTCGTTGGATCACCTACTGACGCCAGATTCGCTACAACATCCTTATTGCTTGTATCCCTCACAACTCGCACCCCACATTTCCTGGGATCGCTACAAATACTCAGACTCTGATACTCATCCGTGTAACCTTGTAACCTTGCGATCCATTTTCCGCTTGGCGCCCTTAATCGCGCTCTTAGGGCGGATAGCCGGGAATTTGCCTCTCAAGGTTACAAGGTTACACTGTCAATTGTTGGAGCGTTACTAGTCGCAGTCGGCATCCGGAAGCCTAAGCCCAACGTCCCAAGTCCCCGCGTTCACCTTCCGTTCATATCCCGCCTGAGTCATCATCAGGCCGAAGGATCGCTGGGTGGGCGTATCCTCGATTCCGTCAAACTGACACCATTCCTTGAACGCGGTATACAGTCGTTCGGACCGTACCTGGAATTGCTTATCCTGCTCACATCGATCGTTGATGAACCGGCCGAGAATGTTCTCCTCCTCCCGATACTGAGAGGTCGCCTCGGCCACCCTCTGCGGGAGTCCCAGGCCATCCGCCTGCCACTTCAGACACCCGCGAACCATCCACGCGAGAATCCCCTGGCGCTCGGCCACCAGTCGATCTTTCATCGTCTTGTCCGCCCGCAGATGGTCGGGACGAACCTCGCCGGAAGTAGTTGGCTCATCAGGATTCCAAAACCGAGCAGTGAAAGGCACCAACCGCATCCGGCGCCATGTTCCATTATCAGATCCGCGTACTTGTGGTTTGTGATTGGTGCAGAGAATTAGCTTGTGGGTGGGGGCGAACTCGAGGAAGTCCTGACGCATCCGCCGTGCCCTGATGGTGTCCCCCCCGGTCAATTCTTTGATCAGCGACTCGGCCAGTCGCTTTCCATCCTCGGTCTCGACCGCGCATACAAGCCGCTTGCCATGAAGGTCTGCACGCTCCGTCGGGTGTGCCTCGTGATCCCGAGCCATCAGCATGTTCTGGGGAGCTTTCATTGCGTAATCCGACCCCATCACCTCCATCACCACTTCGAGGAAAGTCGACTTGCCGTTTGATCCGTCACCCCAGAACACAGTAAGGACGTGCTCACACGTCTCTCCGGTCAGGGCGTACCCGAACAGCCGCTGGAGGAACTCGATTAAATCGGCGTCCCCATCAAATACCAAGTCCAAAAACCTCTCCCATGTGGGGCATGCCGCGGACGGGTCGTATGGGGTCGGGCAGAGTTTGGTGATGCAGTCTTCTCGGCGGTGCGGCCGAATCTCTCCGGTCCGCAAGTCGATGGTCCCAGCGGGAGTGTTCAAGGCCCAGTGGTCTGTATCGAATACCTCGGGCAAAAGCCTGATACCAGGCTCGGATCGGGCGAGAGCCAGCATATCCCTGATTGCCTTGGCGGAGTGGGATCTGCGTGCATGAGCCATCTTCGTCTCGGCCGCCCGTCTGATCGCCATCACGTCCTGATCGTTCCCTCCGCTGCCGGTTCGCTGAAACTCTATCGAGGATTCGATGTAAAGCCGATTGACCGTCTGCTTGGCGAGGTGTTCGACCTCCAGGCACCGGTCATGCCCCCACCGAAAGCCGTCCCAGACGAGGAACGAGTTCCACACATCGACGTGGCGGACCCGATCCCCGTGGTGGAGCCGAAACTGGTACGCATTCCCCGCATCGCTTAACATCACGGGAGGGCCGGTGTCCTCGGCGATCGGATTGATCACCTCCGCCGGCTGTTCGACCAGAGCCATCAGTTCCCGTGCGATCGCCGGGAAGTCCACCACCTCGGCTGACCCCGCGACCCGCTCCTCTACCCAGTCGCTCACGTCCCCCTTTTCAGGCAGACCGGGTAGCTCGACGATCTTGACCGATGCTGCGATTCCCTTGAGCGAGTGGGCCACTTGGTTGGCGTGCTTCCGACCTGGATCGTCGTTGTCCGCGAGGATCACAACTATCCGACCCTTCAGCCAGTCCGCATACTCCTGTCGCCACTTCCCCGCCCCCATCGGGCTCGTCGTGGCTACCAACCCGAGTTTCACAAGCGTCTCGACGTCCTTCTCACCTTCGACCAAGAACACGATCTTCGCCGGGTCGGCCTTCAGCAGTTCGGGAAGCCGGTACAGGAGACGGCGAATCTTCTTGAGATCCCAGATCCAACCCCCACGGCCGTCTGGGCGGCGCTGGCGGAAGTCTTTGTTCTTCGGCGGTGGTGCCCGCAACCGCACTGCCTGGTAGAGCAGCTTCCCTTCCTCGTCGAGATAGTCGTAAGTCCTCAAAATCCGATCGTTTAAATTTGTCTGACTGGCGTCCCCATTCTCGAAGAGATCTCGTTGCGTGAGCCCAAGTGCGGCCACGATAGAGGGCGTAGAACATCCCTGGGAACGGCATTTGAACAACACTCGGCCATCGTCCCCCTCGGCCACATCAAGGGAGGGGTGTGAGTCATCATGAGCCGGGCAATGGCACCGCCACTCGCGGCCCCTCTGGACGATGGGTCCATGCTCTTCGAGCAGGCCGAGGACTCGTTCGAGCGGGGAGGAACATACGATACTCACAGCCCGCACTCCTATTCTTCCGAGTCGCCGAGTTGCGATTGTGAGGGATAATTCTTGGCCTGTGGCCACCTCTCCCCAGAGGGAGCAACAATCACATCTGCGAATCCGATTCTCAGACCCAGCACCGCGAGCCGATCGCGGGCAAAGGCTTCCATCACCCGATCACCCGCCATTCGGGCGTCGATCAACATTTTGTACAGGCGTGAGGAATCGGTCCGGCCGGGGTTTCCCCTCGTCGGTGAAAGCGGGATAGTCATCACAGCAACTCCAGCGTGACTATTGGGGCGGGGGAGGCCCCGTCGAGATCAGAGCACCGATCGCTTCACGAACCGCTGCGCGGAATCTGTCGAGATTGGCGGATGTTATACATCGCAATGGACCGATCATTTCCAACATGGATACAAGGTCAGATCGACGACGAAGTAATTTACGAAGTTTATCGAGCGGAATCCCTTCCTCAGCAGCAAATGTGGGAATCGTTTTAATGGCATCAACTGACATGGTCGTCTCTCCAATCGCCTCTGCCATCTGAAAAATGTAGATCAGTGTAGTGCGATCGCTGATACGTCGGGGTACTGGGATACTGGAGTCTAGTATCCGGTCAGGAAATCAACTTCCCAAGTCCAAGATTTTCGAGGGGGCAAGTCATATGGCAGATAGCTCTACTGATCGCACAGATATTGACGGTCTTGCCGCGCCAACGATGTTGGTTGTGCCGGTTCTCAGGGTAGCTCTGGGAGTCACTGCCCTGTTCTCGGAGTTTGGATATTCATAAATTTGTAGGATCGACATTCGCAGCAATGGCCAAGATGGCTGAGCCGCTCAGGGGAGCATTTGCTTGAACACTGTTTCAATCCGCCCCGGGGTGATGACCCCCGGGGAATGAGCGATGCGGCCGACAAGGGACTTGGCTCGTGTGTTTCAATCCGCCCCGGGGTGATGATCCCCGGGGAATGTGTGTTTTCGTCAAGGCTGACGCCGCGGGCTCCGTGTGTTTCAATCCGCCCCGGGGTGATGATCCCCGGGGAATCCTGAATACTTCCACCGACGCGGGGGTTCCCTCCAGTTTCAATCCGCCCCGGGGTGAGCGGGGCAAAAAGAGCGGGGGACGTGAGCGCTGCCGGGCGGATATCCTGGCGGTCATCCAGGCACAAAGGCGACCCCTCACCCGCAAGGTGGTGGTTCGGACATTGAAGGCGGCCGGGGCGGGGTGCGGGAACGGTGGCCAAGGCACTGGCCGACCTGACCGCAACCGGGGAACTGGTGAATCACCGCGACAAGAAGGGCTATCGGATGCCAGGATGGGTTCGGCCAACCCCGAGCCTGTTCGACGAGATGTAAGGCGATGGTGCCAGGCGGGCCAAGGGGATTCGGTATTCACAGGTCAGTGGGCCAGGAGAGCGGTTCGGCGTGCCCTTGCTCAGCCCCAGCAGAACAGGACGGCCAGCCCCTCGGCGACGGCCCGCTGGTAGAAGGCCCGCATCTGCTCGACGCACGGCCACACAGACTCCGCTTCCTCTCGCGTGAACGACAGCCCCAGCGCGTCCGAGTCCGGGTTCGGATGGACCACCACCCACTTGACGGCAAATTCGTCGCGGCTCAGCGCGGCCAACTCGTCCGCGATCTCGACCACCTCCGGAGGGTGCTTCAGGTAGACGTAGTCGCCCCACCGCGACTCGTACACGAGGTGGTCGCCCAGGACGGCGTTGCAGAGCGGCGGCTCGCCCAGGGTGCCGTCGAGAGTGCCGTCGGACAGGGCGCAGTGGATCGGTGCCCACAGCTTGTCCATCCGGGCCACGAACCGGGCAGCGATTTCGCCCGCCGCGAAGTCCCACCGTTCGCCACCTTCGAGGGCGAGCAGCCGGGTCACGTCGTCGGGAACGATCGCCTGGAAACTACCCCGCCCCGCCATTAGTGCGCACTCCGCCGGTCGGGTAAGGGAGCGGCGTTGCCGCCCCCTACCCTTAGAACTGTACCCCTGGACAAGCCAATCGCCGAGGGACTCCGGTCGAGTGGTCAGGCCGTCCCAGGGGTTCGGTTTGCTCATGTCGGGGGCCGTGAGAGTGGTTCGGCCCAACTCCGGACCAACCAAACCAATACCCAGGCAGCCACACAGTGCGAACAAACAATGCCGTACCGTCATCATATTGACGGTCCTTGAGATTCAACGTTACATCCAATACTCCTGGTTCGCTAGTCTGACTTATCGGTTCCAATGGCTATAGTCGTCAGGATGTGTGAACCACGCCAGCTTGCTATGGAAGACGCGCAGCCGATCATACAGATTTCTTGCAGCCTCTTCCAGATTTGTCCCCTCAGCGACGTAGACCAAGACGACCGATTCGTAAGATTCCGCAAACCCATCCACCGGGGAAGGGACACAGATATAGATTGGTGGCGTTCGGGGGTATCGCCCATCCAACAGATCAACCAATCCCCAAATATGTCGGGACTGCGGGAACTCGGCCTTCCAGCGATCAAGCTCTTGTCCTAGCACCAAACGGGTTTTG
>PLDW01000322.1 GCA_003136315.1 Gemmataceae bacterium
GAAGCCTGTAGAGACCAATGCCCTCAACGGGGGGCGGCTGAAAGCGATGGCCGCGTTGCGTGGTGTGTCCTTTACGTGCCTGGACGCGACTGTTCAGAAATCTGCCGAAGCCCCTTGGAACGTCGACCGTATCCTCGTCGAATACCGCGACTACACGGCGACGCTACGGGCCGTCGAGTTGGTTCCACGGACGCAAAGGCGATACCCAGGCAAGCCGATCTTTGCAATCGGCCCATACGCGGAGTTCAACGCTGCACACCTTCAAGCAAAGTACGGCGTTGAGGTAGTCCAGGGCAGCCCCGTCCAAGTTCTCGACCATGTGTTCGGTCAAACCCTCAACCGCGACAAGCGGGATTGGCCGGACGTCGTGCCTGACCGGTCCGACTTCCGATCTCTTCGGCAGTACCCAAAGTTGCGGATGCCACGCCTTGCGAACCTGGACGCATTCGATTCGGCCGGGTGGGTCGAAAAGGTGTCCGGTAATATTGAGTTCAGCAATGGTTGTCTGTACAAATGTTTGTATTATTCCGTCGCTGCGAAGTACGACGGCGAACAGACCGAGTACCCGCAAGCCGCGATCCTCGCGGACATAGACCAACTGGTCGCGGGAGGTGCGGAGCACATCGCCATCACTGACGCGGACGCATTCGGCCGTCCGAGCCACGCGATCGCGTTGCTGAGGTTGGCGCACACGAAGTACCCGGACCTTACGTTTGACGCAGTCACTCGCGTGGATCACATCCGCAAGATACGCAACAGCCTGCTCGAGCTTCGCGACCTGGGGCTGGTAAAACTGACGTCGTCGTTCGAGTTCCCCGACGACCGCGTGCTGCGGGCCGTAAACAAGGAGTTTGCCGCGGCCGATATCCCAAACGCGATCCGGTGGTGCCGCGAGGCGAACATCGCGCTGGCCCCCACATTCATTCCGTTCAACCCCTGGGTCGGGGCAACAGACGTCGAGGAGTTGCCGAAGTTCCTGGCATGCTATGGGCTGGAGTCGACCACCGACCAGAGCCAGCTCGCGACCCGGCTGCTGCTGTACAAAGGGAGCCCGCTGCTCCGCTCGCCGGCGATCACTACGCTCGGCCTGAAGTTCACCGAGCAAGAGTTCCACGTCGACTGGGCACACCTGGACCCACGGGTGGACGACCTGTACCACGCCGCCCTGGCCAAGTGCGGGGCCGGTGGGAAGTGCTGCATCCGCTGCTGAACCGATTTCCCAGGGGGTTTTGCCATGACGACCACGACCGACAGATTCGACTCGATGCTGGCCCCGTTCGTCGAGGCCTTGAAGCACGACGTCCCGCCGAACCTTGACTTGCGAGACCAAGTGCTCACGCGCTACGCGATTGCAGTCACCAAGGGCGACCGGGAGCAGGCCCTCTCAGCTCGCCGCGAGGCCGCCGGGGTCGGCCTGACTGAGTCCGAATTGGCCCACGTCCGGGCCATCGTGCTGAAGTTTGAAATCGATCGCCTCGAGCGGTTCGAGGCCACTCAATCCTGCTGTGGCTGATCCGCGGCTGGACCGTTCGCCCCGTGTTCATTGATCGTTCGCTCACATTCTCTTTGAGGTCTTCCTATGAATCCGTCTCTGTTCCGCTCGCGGCGTGGGTTCACGCTGATCGAGATGCTGGTGGTGATCGCCATAATTGCGATTCTCATCGGCCTGCTACTCCCGGCTGTCCAGAAGGTGCGCGAGGCCGCCGCTCGCATCCGGTGCGCCAACAACCTGAAGCAATTGGGCCTGGCCTTCTTCAACTACGAATCGGCAAACAGCAAGTTCCCGGCGGGATGGATGGGGAACAGCGGACTGCCCGCCTACACAGGCTACCCCGACTACTTCTTCAGTTGGAGCGTGATGGCCCAGTTGAACCCGTACCTGGAGCAGACCGCGATCTACAACTCGATGGACCTGAGGCAACCGATCTACACGCTACCGGACTACACCGTTAGCGCGACCAATCAGTTCGCTATCCAGCAGATCGTCAATCTGTTTCTCTGCCCCAGCGACCTGGGACAGCCGGTTTCGGTGGCCTACGGCGAACCGGTGATCGGACCGACCAACTACGCCGCGTGTCTCGGCAGTGGGACGACCAATGGTGGAGCACCCTTCGGCTCGCCCTCCAAACCGACGGGATGTTTCAGGGGGTGATCCCGCTGCGGATCGCGGCCGTGACTGACGGGTTGAGCAACACCGCGTGCATGTCGGAAAGCATCCTCGGGGCTGGAGCCGAGACCGTGACAGGCAGCCCGCCCGGCAACGCACAAACGGTCTACGCATACCTCGGGTACACGGAGACAGCAATCAATGACGCGAACTGCGCAAGTGCGACGACCTGGAACGGCGACAACCGGCGTGGCTTCATGTGGGCTTCGGGCGAGATCCGCTGTGCCACCTACAACCACTATTACCCCCCCAACACGCCCCTTTATGACTGTATCAACAACGACCCCAACGCCGGGTACACCGCCTCTGGGTTCCGCGCAGCGCGCAGCCGACACACTGGAGGGGTGAACGTGCTGCTGGGCGACGGTAGCGTTCAGTTCGTGTCCAACTCCGTCCAGCCAACGATGTGGCGAGCGCTTGCTACGCGGGCCGGCGGTGAGGTCGTCAACGGTGACTGACGACGGGTCCGATGGATCTCTCGCCCACCTACCCCAGGACGCTTCCGATGACCACCGCTCTTATCCCGGTCGGGGAACGGCTCGACGTCCGAACGTATGCGGACGTGGCCGCCGCCGCTCTGCTGATGGTTGCCACCCTGCCCGGGCGGACCCATGGGCTGGGTCTGATCACCGAGCCGCTACTCGCGGAACTGCAGCTCGACCGCGTGGAGTACGCCACTCTGAACCTGTGGGCGACACTCATCGGCGCGGCGTTCTGCCTCCCGAGCGGATGGATACTCGACCGGCTTGGGCCGCGGGCCGTCGGAGCCATAGTGGCTTTCCTGTTGGGTGTCGTCGTTGTTGCCACCTCATTCATTGACGCGGCGTTGGCGGCGGTGACGCTGTTCGCACTCATCACCTTGACCCGAGGCCTTGGGCAGAGTGGCCTGTCGGTCACCAGCCTGGCGTTAATGGGCAAGTCCGGGGCCGGGCGGTCCGGGTTCGCCAGCGCCCTGTACGCAGCCGGGGTGGCGCTCGGGTTCGCGGGAGCCACGGCGCTTGTCAAGTACGCCGGGGACCACTTGTGTCTAGGATGGCACGCCCTGTGGGCCGGGATGGGGTGGGTGCTGATCCTCGGCATCCCACCAGTTGTATGGCTGCTCGCGTCGCCGGGCTGTGCATGGAAACGCGAGTCTGTCGATGACTTTCACCCGAGTGCCGAAGGCGAACCCCTTGAACAGCTGCATGGAGCCACCTTGTGGGAAGCACTCCGTGGCCCGACGTTCTGGGTGGTGGCGACGACCACGTCGGCTTACGGGTTGGTTGTCTCGGGACTCTCACTGTTCCAGCAGTCCGTGTTGGAAGAACGCGGGTTCGACCGAGACGTGTTCTTGACCTCCGCGACCTTGTCCCCGCTGGCCGGATTGCTCGGGAACTTGATAGGCGGCGCGCTACTCCGTTGTGTGGGGGTGACCCGCGTGCTGGTGGTCGGTGCGACGGGGGTAGCGATTGGGTTGGCCTTATTCCAGTCAATCGTCACTCCGGCCCAGGTTTACCTGTACGCGGGAGGGATGGGAGCCGCCGGTGGGCTCATCTCGGTGGCGTTCCTGGGCGGGTGGCGGCATCTTTACGGCGTGGCCCATCTGGGGCAAATCCAAGGCGCCGCCCAAACTCTTACCGTGCTGGCTTCTGCCGTCGGCCCGCTCTTGCTCGCCGGATCGCACCGAGCGCTCGGCAGTTTTACCCCGCTGTTACAAGGGTTGGCGGTCGCGATCGGGCTGCTGGCGCTGTCCGCGTGGATTGTCCGGCAGCAGCACTATGATTCACCGACTTAGGAGGCTGGCAGATGAACCGCTGCATGTGTACGGATGATCTGCGTATGACGTGGCTCGACCGGTATTGCCGCGACGGGTTCATCATTTTTCCGAAGGCGCTCCCGAAGGCGCTGGTGTTGGAGGCAGGAGATGAACTCGACCTCCTCCTCAGGACCTCTCGGGTCGTGTGCTCGGCCGACAACATGCGGTGCCGGTATAAACCGCATCTGAGCACCGGGGTGCCGCGACTCGAAGCCATCGACCCGGTGATTGACTTGCTCGCGTGCTGCGACGCGCTAGACCCAAGACGCGCAACTTCAAAGCTTACGCATTGGGCCTAATACTGTGACACCGACTCGAAACCCGTGCGAATGGTTCAACCAGCTTGTTGCCAGGGGCAGTACAACATTCGCTCCTGCCCGCCACAGAACCTCTTGGTCAGGCTGAGGAGTTGCTCGACGGCGGCCCGAATGTCCTCGTCGCTCGTTCGGTCGTTCCCTTGGATGATGTAAAAGGCCTCGGTCGTGTCGGGCGTGACCTTCGTCTTCTCCACCTGCCGGACTTCGAGCCGGCAGATCACGTCGTTCCCGTCATCGACGTAGCTGTACTCCCCGGCCGTCATCGGCTTCGCTTCCGGCGACCCGAGGGGCCAGAACCCCTCGGTCCCGTCCGTCATGCGGAGGTGGATGTGGCCGTTCACCTTCGCGACGTCGTGCGCGCCGAGGGCCAGCTGGGTGTGGACGGAGACGAGGTTGTACGCGTCCACGAGTACGTTGATCCGGGGCAGTTGGCGGTTCTTCAGCAGCAGGTGCAGGAGGTTCTCGGGCGAGGCGACGTTCTTGCGGTTGGACCGCTGGGCCGTGTCGTGGAGCCGGCGGAAACCCTGCAAAACCGGGTTCGCATCGATCCGCTCGGCGGTCAACCCGGCGAGCAGTTCTTCCGTCGTCTCGGCCTTCATCCGCTCCAACTCGGGGTCCTCGGGGCGGTTGGTCAACCCGGACATCACCAGGTACGCGCCCCTCAGCCCCAACCCGAGAACATCGCCCGTGACGTCGAACCGGAGTTCGTTCGCGGTCATAACGTACTGGTTCGGTTTCGAGGAGTTCAAGACGGTGACGATGCCAGCCCGCTCGACCAGGATGTAGTCGGTGCCGATTGCGGAGCAACCGGTTCAGCAGCACGGCCGGGTCGCGGATCTTACCGGTTATCCACTCGCCATAGTGCTCACCGTGACGAATGCTATCGAGGAACAAACGGACACGGTCACACACGTCGCGCCCGTGCTTCGCGGCAATCTCCCCGTACAGGTGCGGTGTCGTGAGGAAGTTCTGGGCCACCCCCTGCCGGGTCAGGATCTCCGTCCGGTCCAGTAGGCCGATGGCTACCGCGAAGTTGCAGAGCTTCTCCAGGTTCTGGGTCTTCAACCAGTTCCGGGCGGCAAACTCCGGCATGCCTTGGTACTTCTGCACCCGGCTGACCAGTTCCATCAGCACCGCATGCTCGGTGGCGTTCATGTGGGTGAGAGCCTTGCTCGCCTTCCCGATGTTGTTGCCCCAGATCGTCGGACTGTACAGCACCGGCTCGGCTACGCCCTCACCGTCCGCGACGCGGAGCACGTTGTAGTCCGAGACGAGTTCGAGTGCGACGTCGGCCACCTGATCTCCGTGCCCTGCCAACCCCTTGTATGCGTTCGACTTGGTGGTGGGCACCTGCGACGCCATACCCACCAAGACAAGCAGGGCTCGCTCTTCCGGTGATGGGTCGAGCGTGACGAAGTGGTTGTACGTCTCCTTCAGGATCGCGTCGTAGTTGAGGACGTTGCAGATCACCGTCGTCTTGGCAGTATCCACCTCGGTGAACCCACACTTCACCAGCCAGGGCAGCACGAACCGCGATAGGGTGGGCCCGTCGATCTTCGCCGCTGAGGCGTGGATCACGAACTTCGCGTAGGTCAACTTGATCTGGTTGCGGAGGGCGGACGCGAGCAGGCCGCCGCGTCCGGCGATCCGGGTCGCGCCGAAGTACTGGGAGATCTTGGCGTCGCCGCTCTGGTAGGCTAAAGACCCGTGGCTTCCAGAGGCTAAAGCCCAATTAGGTGAGCTACAGAGGTGGTTGCGTCTGGCGCATGCTCCCAGGTTGGGAATAGGCAGGGGCGTTTGGATAGTGGCGCTCTCTTGGAGCGACGATCGAGAGCCGATCAGTAGCTTCAGCGAGTACATCATCGGTTGCCATTCCGTCCGCATGTCGTTCAGCGAATTCTACGGCTAGGAGTCTGTGCTCACCGGTGAGAAGATGCTGGACACGCCGACAGCAGTCGCAAGCAAAAAGCCGAAGTTTACGGTGACTACCGTCGCACCAAAGTTAGGCAAGCAACGCACTCGGGTCGCTGCGAGTTTGCCAATCCGCTTCCGTCATCGCTCGCCCTCCACACCGCCTTTCCCCTCATGATACCCGGCGTGGAATGGCTCGTCCGCGTTCGCCGCGCGCCCCGCTCACCAGCCACTCACGGGCTCGGCTCAACCTGCGTCACGACGATATACGGCTTCGAAAGATCCTTGCGAGTCGATACCGTCCCGTACAGATCCACGCGACGGTTCAGATACGCTTTCAGATCCATGTCCGGTGCTCCAACCACGTACATCCGGACTGCTCCTGGCGCGGACTCCAAGGCATATGTCTGCCGACCGTCCAGGACGAGGGCCGACCGGATGAGTGTCCCCGCGCCAGACCACCGCAGGCGGTCGTCGCCGGACGATGAGACGGCGGTGGCCGGGGTGCCGTCGCTCCGGACCGGCGGGAGGAGGGCCGGCCGGTCCCCGGCAGTCGGTCGCGGTGCAGTGGATGTCGAGACCGAGGTCGATCCCCCATCCCGAATCAATGTAGTGGGCTGCGGCAGCGTGCCATTGGCTGCGTTCCGCTTCTTCTCCCGAAGTTGATGGATACGGGTGTAGCAGCGGTTCGCAACGTCGTGGTCACCACCCGCTTCGTTCATCTCTCGGGCCAGTTGGAAGTACAGTTTCTCAGCGTCATCATAGCGGCCAGCCTTCTCCGCTGCCTCAGCCTGTGTCCAGAGTGGGTGGTTGACAGCCGGCGGCTGTGGAGGCGCAGCGACCGGAGGGTCCAACTTCACGCCGGGGGGAAGTGCCGGAGTCGATGCACCTGGCCCAGCCGTAGAAGCTGCTGCCACTGTGGAGGGGCCGGGATCGCGGACGACGAAACTCCTGTTCACCGCCGATCCGACCTGGACGGCTGTCTTCTGGATGTATCGGAAGTCGCCGAGCGGAGGCGCGATCGGGAACCAGGTTTTTCCGTTGACGCTTTTTTTCGGACCCGTCACAAGGAGGATCGTGCCCTGCGGCACCTTCACCCGGCGGATATCCTGGAGGGGTTCGGAGACACCGGCCTGACCTGCGTTCAGGGTGATCTCACCCACCGTCACGTCCGGATCCAGAACGACGTTCACCAGTTGCGGGGTCGGTTTCTCGGCAACGAATCCCTCCACGAACAGTGCCGAGACCCAGCTCACCTGCCCGTAAGGCGCTTCGATCGCCAGCCACCCATTTGCTTCCTCGTGGTCGACAACAACTCGCAGCCCCTGGGGAACGCTCCCCGTTTCTGGGAACTTCTCGCTTGGTCCCGCCCGAAGTCGGACATCGGGGGTGGACACAACTGCGGAATACGGCCCAGGCTGGGCGATGGCCGCGGCCGGGAGAATCATCACCACGAGCCCGGCCACGACGGCACAGCGCATAGTCTCCTCCAGATGGAGTCAGTGTGTCGATTCGAGTCTGGGGGGCATACCACCGGGTCAGATTCGGTCAAGCCCGGTCCGGGGAGGCCAGGTGGCTCGGGAAGAATCGGCAGTCCGTAGCGATTCCCCCGTTGACCCCGCCCTCCCAACCTCGGATACCTGACTCCTGACGCCCGACTCCAATCCTGGATCAGCCATGCCAAACCCGACACTCGCCGAACTGGCCCAGATGTTCGATCATTCGTTGCTCCAGCCGCAACTGACCGATGCGGATCTGGAGCGGGGGTGCCGGCTCGCGGCGGAGTACGCCGTGGCGTCTGTGTGCATCAAGCCCTATGCGGTCACCCTGGCCTGGGGGCTTCTTGCCGGTACCGGCGTTCGGGTGAGTACCACCATTGGCTTCCCGCACGGCGGGCATCTGACCCGGGTGAAGGTTTTTGAAGCGCTGGCTGCGATTGATGACGGGGCGGTTGAACTCGACATGGTGGTGAACATCGGGAAGGTGTTGACTGGGGATTGGGGGTACGTGACGGCGGATGTGGCGGCCGTCGTCGAGGCTGCCCACGACCGCGGTGCCAAGGTGAAGGTGATCTTCGAGAACGCGCTGCTGAAGGACGAGCACAAGAAAGAACTCTGCCGAATCTGTGGGGAAGTCGGAGCAGACTGGGTGAAGACCTCGACCGGATACGCCGAGTCCGGGGCAACAATCGAGGATCTGAAGCTGATGCGGGAGTTCAGTCCGCCGCATGTTCAGGTGAAGGCGGCAGGCGGTGTACGGTCGTACGACACCCTGATGGCGGTTCGAGCAATCGGGGTCACCCGGGTCGGAGCGACCGCCACCAAGGCCATCCTCGACGATGCGAAGACGAGGCTAGGGCTCGCTTGAGCCCACTTCGCGAGGGTTTCATCGACACGAATCGATCCGGAGTATCGCATCGTCGGGAAATCGATGCGACACCCCAGACAGGGTTCCCACCGACCCCCGAGTCCAACCGATACCAGCCGTTCTGATTGGATCAGGAGGGCTGACGCGCCTTCCGCCGGTAGAATGCCGCCGTGTCGGTCCGCTTGACCAGATCCCAGTCCGCGGCAGTGCGGAAGTAGTCGTCAAAGCCGGTTCCGGTCCGGGTCAGGGCGAAGTCGAATTGGCCATAGGTATTTTCCCACCTGGCCACCGCGATGGCCGTGTCTTCAGACGACGCGCGCACGAAATTCAGCAGCCACTCTCCGCCAAACACTTCGCACCGATCATCGACAAACACCTTGTATCCGGGGGCGTGGTAGATCACGAACCCGCCGTCGATGTAGTCATTGAACAGATGGTTCCCCACGCTGGATCTCGGCTCGTTTTCCTGGAGGACATCCAGGAGATTGACCGGCCAGTGCCGGGGGTCGTGTTGCACCCACCCGGCCCCCACGACCGGGACAGGCTGTCCGGTCGTTTGGAGGAGGAACGCCGTGAGCACCACGAGCAGAGGGAGGCCCAGGTTCGCGAGCATCGGCGTGCGGGAGTTGTCTCGCGGCGGCTGGTAGAGGTCGGGACGAGTCCGTTCCATCCACTTCGCCCAGCGGGTGTGAGGCCAGACAGCAGCCACACCGACCAGCCCGGTCACGGCAAAAAGCGGAGCATGACGGACCCGATCGCAGGCGAGGATCAGCCACACGACCGGCAACAGCCACGAGACACGCATCTCTCGCCAGCGGATGCCAGCCAGCAGGCCCAGGTACAACGCTGCGAATCCGAGTAGTGACCAGGCATAAGGCTGGTAAGGATCGAGAGGGCTGTGTTCCTGGATGATCTGTTTGAGGACTGGCTCACCCATGATGATTGACCACGTCCGGTGCAAATCGAGGCCGTAGGGGTTGACGAGGGTAGCGAGCCCACACCCGGCGACCACACTCACCACCCCCATCCCATCGGCCCATGATCGGACTGGACTTGGGAGTCCGACCGCGCGAGCCAAGACCCAGCCTGCCGCTGCGATTCCGACCGTCGCGATTCCCCCCAGAACCCCGCCGTGGATATTGGTCCAGACCACAACGAGTGGGATCAGCCAGGCGAGACGCCGAAGCGGCACCAGGCCGGCATCAATGTCCACGAGGAGGGCCATCGTGGCCGCTATCCCGGCGATTGTAAAAAGGTGCGGGCGGACATGGAAATGCGACGACGACGCGGCCAATGCCAGAGCAATGAGCGCCCCGACCGCGACTGGCCGAAGCCCGGTCTGGAGGAGCCGCGTCGTCAGCCAGGCGTAGATCCCGGCTATCAGGGTCACCGATCCGAGCAGGAGAGCATCGAACCCACCGGCTCGGTGAACGAGGGCCATCACCACCTCGCCCAGCCACTGGTACGGAACCCACCACGTTCCACCGAAGGTGAAGGTGTACGGATCAGTCCGAATGAACCCGTCGGCGAGGATTCGTTCTCCGGTGACTACGTGCCAGAACGTACCTGGGTCACGAAAGAAATTGGACCGCCCGGCCGTCAGGAGGAGGAGCCAGAGGACCAGGAAGGCGACCGCCCCCGGCCCGATGCCTTTTGGCAGCCTCATGTCAGCACCGTCGGCCGGACCGAAAGGTACGAGGTTGTCGCGGCCTCCAGCTGGCGGCGTGTCCCGATCAGATAGATCAGGAGCACCACCGGCGACACCCAGATGAACGCGAAAGATCCGGTCTGGAAGAGGTTCATTAGCAGACAGGCCACATTGACGGCGAGGAGAGCAGCGAGGATGACCCAGCGCCGGGTGCGTGTTTCTGGTAATGGGGGAGCCTCAAGATCCGGATACTCATAGGTCGCCAGTGGTCGACCCTCCACGGCTTCCACCACTAACCGGATGATCGCTGGGAGCAGAAGAACCATGTCGAACGGCCACGCGCCATAAGGGGCGGTGACAAACGAGACGAGAACCAGGAGCGGCATTTGGGGTGTCCACTCCCAACACCACTCGGCCTTCCGCCAGTACCTGCCAAACCACAGCAGACCGGCGACCACCGGGATCACCTGGAGCCGAAACTGTTCTGGGCCGAACAGCAGACGTAGGACTGTCCCAATCGTCGGAGTCACCCACTGCGAGGGCGGCCGGTTCCCCAGGGTGTCGGCATACTGGAGGAGCAGATCCGGGTTGAGAACCAGCGGGACGAGCGTCGCGACGAGGCCAGCGAGCACCCCCCCGACGATCATCCCGAATCGACGCCAGGCGAGTGCATCGCACAGGATCGCCACCCAGAGCAGGTATGCGAGGTGTGGCTTTATAGCAATCAAGAGCGTGGCGGCACCGGCGAGGATAGGCCACCCCCGCCGTGTGCATTCCAGGAAAAGCACGACTCCAAGCAGGAGCAATGGCCCGATCTGACCCGAATGCAGGGCAAAGAGGGTGGGCAGGAACCCCAGAGCCACTCCCCAGCCGATCCAGCGGCGTTTCCGATCTCCCCCGAACATGAGCCAGAGCCGGTCCCCGCAGAACATCACTGCTGAGAGATTGACAAGAAACCAGAGGAGTTGAGCTTCACGAGCCGGAAAAAGCCCAAGGGGAAGTATCACCGGAATTGCCCACGGCGGGTTCCACATCATGATCGGGAAGTCGGTATCACGACCGGCGGCCTGTTCAAGTGGGAGCAGAAGATCCCCATCGTAGGTATTCTGGCCGTCGAGAGCCAGCCGCGCTGCTGCCCAGTATTCGACGAAATCGTCGGGCGGCCAGACCGTCGGGTCGGCGAGGAGTTGGCGGACCTGGCCGATGAGCAGGACCGCCACGAGGACGACCCCGAGGGTCGTCAGCAAATGTCGCGGGTTCATGCCAGAGCATAGAACACAGACTCCGACTTGGGAAGGAAGATGTAGTCAGGTGCATGAACTCCCGGGTGCGACCTGACAGCGGGGTTCCCATCTGCCCCGAAAATTGAAGGCCGGGCCGTCTGCTCTCACGTCTTCCGACATCGAAACCCCGCCTGGACCCAATCACTTGTGGGTTCCACACGCCCGGTCAACGCGATACATGGGGACTGAACGGCGTCCGTCGGCCAGTCGAATCTCCTGTCAGATCCAACAATTGATCAATCATAATTACATATATTATTATATAATTTCTATTATGACTACGCCTTATTATTGGCCTGCCACAGAGTCGCGGTGGGACCGGAAGCAAAACGGTGAGCAAATCGACGATAGTGATCCCGGGAGTCCAGATGACCGTGCGGTCCCGGCTTCGTTGTCGACCCGTTCGGCCCGAGTGTTGCCAGAGCCAGAAGGCTCTAACGTCACTCCCTGAAGTCTGCTTCCCGGTGAAGTGTCCTGCGGGCAGCCCTCCGACTGCTCGCCCCGAATATTGAACTCGTTTGCTCCTACTGGACCACCACCCGGTCCAGCTAGATTTTTACACACACTCTCGCACGAGGAAGCCCGCCGTGTTCAGCCCTTTCAATGCTCGCTCGATCTCCAAGATGTTGACCGCCGGTCTTCGCAAACTCTTCCCGACTGGGAGGGAATCGCGCAGGAAAGGAAAGTTTCCCACCGAAGTCAGACGACGAGAGCTGCGGCTGGACCTTGAGGGGTTCGAAGATCGGATGATGCCGTCGCTCAACCCGATTAGCTGGGTCGCAGCGACCGGAACTCTGGTTCTCTCCGGCACTGGGACCGATTCGGTCACCGTGCACCCCGACTCGACTATCCCAAACCAGATCGACGTCGTCGACGGAGCAACGCAATCGTTCGCCGCCACATCGGCGAGCGTCCAGAGTATCATCTTCTTCGGTACGGGTTCGTCCGGGAATGTGCTGGATGTGGTAGGCATCACCAGCACCCCCGCCTTGAGTATCACTCTGAGCAGTGTCCAGCAGTTTGGCATGACCTCGGCCACCGCGGGGGAGAGCGTCTACCTGACCTCGATCGACTCCACCCCCCTGAGTTTGGTTGGCACCACGTCGGTAGCTGGTAATCTGTCTGTCTCGACGACCGGGAACCTCACCGAGCAGAGCGGTGCTTCTCTGACGGTCGGCGGTACGGCCAGTTTCGCAGCGTCGAACGGGGTGATTACGCTCGACCAGACGAACTCCTTCAATGGTGCCGTCTCGCTTACGAACAGCGGAACGAATAATGCAATCACGCTGATCAACGGCCGAGCTCTCATTTTGGGGGCCGTCAATGCCGCCTCCGCGGATCTTTCCGTGACCGCTGCCGGGAACATCACCCAGGCCACCAACACAGCCATCGTCACTGCGACCGACGCCAGCCTCTCCACAACGGGCGGGGCGATCATCCTCTCGGCGTCTGGTAATGCGTTTGGCGGAAATGTTGGACTCGCCAATAGCGGTGCGAATAACGTCACACTCAACAACAACGCTGCTCTCTCCCTCGGCGCGGTGAACGTCGCGACGGGGAGTCTGGCGGTGACAGCGGCCGGGAACATCACACAGGCCGCCAACACAACGGTCATAGTCGGGGGTACAGCCGCCTTCACCGCCACCAACGGGGCGATCACCCTGAACGGGGCAAATGCTTTTAACGGGGCAGTCGGACTGGTTAACACTGGCGCCAATAACGTCAGTCTGACAAACAACCAGGCTCTGTCCCTCGGTACGGTGAATGTCGCCGGTCCGCTGTCTGTGACGGCAGCCAGTAACATCACCCAGGCGGCCAACACCACCATCACCTCGGCTAATACCACGACCTTCACTGCCAACGGTGTGGTGACGCTGAACGGAGCGAACGCCTTTAACGGTGCGGTAGCCCTGACCGATGTCGGGAGTGGGAACGTCAGCCTCAGTAACAACCAGGCTCTGTCCCTGGGTGCAGTGAACGTCACCGGGAATCTGGCGGTGGCGACGGTCGGCAACATCACCCAGGCCGCCAACACGACCATCACCTCGGCCAACGCGGCCTTCAGTGCGACCAACGGTGCGATCACCCTGGCGGCCACGGGGAATGCCTTCGGTGGTAACCTCGCTCTGGCTAACACGGGAGCGAACAACGCTGTCTCGGTGACCTACAACGGAGCGTTGGCTCTGGGTACGGTCAACGTGGCCGGTCCGCTGTCTGTGACAGCAGCCAGCAACATCACCCAGGCGGCCAATACCACCATCACCTCGGCTAACACCACGGCCTTCACGGCCAACGGTGTGGTGACGCTCAGCGGTGCGAACGCCTTTACCGGTGCAGTGGCCCTGACCGATACCGGGTCCGGGAACGTCAGTTTGAGTAACAACCGGGCTCTGTCCCTGGGTGCGGTCAACGTCACCGGGGATCTGGCTGTGACGGCCGCGGGGAACATCACCCAGGCCGCGAACACAACAATTGTCACCGGGGTCGATGCGGCCTTCAGTGCGACCAACGGTGCGATCACCCTGACAGCCACGGGTAACACCTTCGGTGGTAACCTCGCTCTGGCCAACACGGGGGCCAACAACACCGTCTCAGTCAACTACAACGGAGCGGTCAGCCTGGGCTCGGTCAACGTGGCCGGTCCTCTGTCGGTGACGGCTGCCACCAACATCACCCAGGCTACCAACACGACGATCAAGGCCACTGGAGTCGCCTCGTTCACGGCGACCAATGGTGGAATCGCACTCACCCAGGCGAACACCTTCAACGGGGCGGTATCGCTGGCCAGTGCAGGGACTGGTAACGTCAGTCTGACGAACAGCCAGGCACTGTCTCTGGGCACGGTCAACGTGGCCGGTCCGCTGGCAGTGACCGCCGCGGGGAACATCAGCCAGGCCGCCAACACCTCCATCACCTCGGTCGATGCCTCCTTGAGTGCGACCAACGGTGCGATCACCCTGGCCAACACCGGGAATGCATTCGGTGGGACCATCACCCTGGCCAACACCGGGGCCAACAACGCCAGTATCGCCAACAACGGGGCAGTCAGCCTGGGGTCGGTGAATGTGGTGACGGGGAATCTGGCGGTAACAGCTGCCGGGAACATTACCCAGATGGCCAACATGGCGGTGGTGGTTGGAGGAACGGCTGCCTTCACGGCCACCAACGGGGCAATCACCCTGGCCAACACCGGGAACACGTTCAACGGGGCGGTAGCACTGGCCGACACCGGAGCGAACAATGTTACGGTGAACTACAACGGAGCCCTCACACTCGGTGCCGTGAACATCGCGACGGGGAATCTCGCGGTGACATCGGCCGGGAACATCACCCAGGCCACCAACACGGCAGTAGTGGTCGGTGGGACAGCCGCCTTTACGGCAACGAACGGGTCGATCACCCTGTCCGGGGCGAATGCCTTCAACGGAACCGTGTCGCTGACCAACATGGGGGTTAACCGGACGGAAGCCTTGAACACCAACGGGGCTCTGACTCTGGGTACGGTCAACGTGGCCGGTCCGCTGGCAGTGACGGCAGCCGGGAACATCACCCAGGCGGCCAACACCACCATCACGGCTGCCGGTAACGCGGCCTTCAGTGCGACCAACGGTGCGATCACCCTGGCGGCAACGGGGAACACCTTCGGTGGGAGTCTCGCTCTGGCCAACACGGGAGCGAACAACACTGTCGGGGTGACCTACAACGGAGCGTTGGCTCTGGGTACGGTCAACGTGGCCGGTCCGCTGTCGGTGACGGCTGCCAGCAACATCACCCAGGCGGCCAACACCACCATCACCGCAGCCAGTACAGCCGCCTTCACCGCCAACGGTGTGGTGACGCTCAGCGGAGCGAACGCCTTTACCGGTGCAGTGGCCCTGACCGATACCGGGTCCGGGAACGTCAGCCTCAGTAACAACCGGGCTCTGTCCCTGGGTGCGGTCAACGTCACCGGGGATCTGGCTGTGACGGCCGTGGGGAACATCACCCAGGCCGCCAACACAACAATCGTCACCGGGGTCGATGCGGCCTTCAGTGCGACCAGCGGTGGGATCACCCTGACGGCCACGGGGAACACCTTCGGAGGAAACCTCGCTCTGGCAAACACCGGAGCCAACAACACCGTCACGGTGAACTTCAACGGAGTGGTCAGCCTGGGGTCGGTCAACGTGGCTGGTCCGCTGTCGGTGACGGCTGCCACCAACATCACCCAGGCGGCCAACACGACGATCAAGGCCACTGGAGTCGCCTCGTTCACGGCGACCAACGGTGGGATCGTTCTGACTCAGGCCAACGCGTTCGGCGGGGCGGTCTCTCTGACGAGCCCAGGTGCTGGCAACATCAGCCTGACGAACAGTCAGGCACTGTCTCTGGGTACGGTCAACGTTGCCGGTCCGCTGGCTGTGATGGCTACGGGGAACATCACCCAGGCCGCCAACACCACCATCACCACGGTCGATGCCTCCTTCAGTGCGACCAACGGTGCGATCACCCTGGCCAACACCGGGAACGCATTCGGAGGGAACGTGTCGCTGGCGAACACGGGGGCCAACACCGTCAGCATCGCCAACAACGGAGCCCTGACTCTGGGAGCTGTCAATGTCGCGACCGGGAATCTCTCCGTCCGGGCGACGGGAGCGATCAGTCAAGCCGCCAATACGACCATCGGAGTGGGCGGAACGGCCAGTTTCGGCACCACCAACGCAGCAATCAACCTGACCGCAGCGAACGCCTTCGTAGGAGCCGTCTCGCTGTCCGACACCGGGACTGGGGCTGTCACCCTGACCAACAACCGGTCCCTGGTTCTTGGGAATGTGAGCATCGGGACAGGGAACCTGTCGATCATGGACACCAATGGTAACATCACCCGGGCCGCGAACGTCACCTTGAGCTGGGGTGGACAGGCCACCATCCAGGCCCCGAACGGGACGGTGACACTGTAACCCCCCTCCCAAATCGGTGCCGGAGCCCCGGGCAGGGGGTGGGGAAATCCCACCCCCTGCCCGGGGTCGTTTCGTGGTCTCGGGCGAGGCGTACCATCCCCCTTCTCGGTTTGAGCCCATTTGGACAAGCAGACCGCCTGCTTGTCCGAATGCGTTCTTGACCTATGTTGACTGGCAGCGGGGTTTGAGCCCGACCAGATCCCTCCTGCTCCCCGCCTGATCTCAACAGAACCGGTCCCACGGCGACCACGACCTCGCCGCACGGTTCCTCCGTGACACCGTCGTGATCGATCCGGACGGCCTGCCCCGTCCGGAGTTCGCCCGACTCCTCCAGGAGTAGCCCACGTCGGCCCTCCGCCGCGAGGTTCGGGCAGACCTCGTCCGCCGGTCCGACTCGCTGCTGCCCAAATTGCCTCCCGCGCGGCGCGGAGTCGGCCGCCCCAGGTGACCAGGAGTGACCATGTCGCCAACCCTCTCCCCGCCGGCCGGAGTTCACGTCGATCCCCGGGATCTGTTCCGGATGTACCTGGATGGCGATCACGTGGCCCTCACCAGGGCGTACCTGGGAGTCCTCGACTACCTCAACCAGACCACCTACCTCGAACTTGACGACGCCAACCGGGCGAGCATCATCCAGTTCGTCAAGACGTTCCTGACCCTCTTCACCCAACCCGATTACGTGATCCCGGAGGACCAGATCCAGCGGTTCGTCAACCTGAATGAACTGATCTCGAATCTCGTCGCCATGACCCCGTTTCGGACCACGGATGGGTTCCTCGAACTCCTCCGGTATCAGCCGTCGAATCTGGTCAAGATCCTGACCCTGTACTCGGCCCGGAACCGAGTTCGATTCGACCGCCGGTCGTTCTTCGACGCCCACCCCCACCTCGCCACGGTGTGGTGGTGTAAGTTTTGCAGCCTCTACAAGAGCGGACTGGTGTCGGAGGAAGTGGGACAGCACCTGAGCGAGCACCTGAGCTACCACGACGAGCGGATGTTCCTCACCCCGGACATCACCGAGCCGTATTTTGGGTCGACATACCTCGACGGGGTTGTCGACCGCCACGTCAAGCCGTTCCTCAATCAGGTGGTCCGGCGATCGACCCGGATGACGTGTGAGAACCGGCCGAATCCGAGGAAGGTGGCGGTGGTCAGCGACCTTTGGAACCCCACCCACTCGGTTTACCGCACGCTGTACGGGTACGTCCGGTCGCTCAAGGATCGATTCCACCTGACTCTCATCCATTCTCTCGTTAACGAGAACATGGATCGCAGTCTCTTCGATGACGTCCTGCGACTCGACTTCCGCGACATGAGTCTCGACGTTGCCCCGCTCCGCTCGAACGACTTCGCGGTCGTCTACTTCCCGGATATCGGGATGTCGTTGACGAGCATCATGCTCGCCAACTACCGAATCGCCCCGGTCCAGTTGTGTGGGACAGGCCACCCGGTGAGTACCTGGGGCTCGGAGGTGGATTACTTCGTCAGCGGGGTGGAGGTCGATACGCCGGAAACGGCCGAGCGGAATTACTCCGAGCGGGTTCTTCTCCTCCCCGGCATGGGGGCGATTCACAACCGGCCGAACTTCACGCCGACCGGACGGGCGAAGACCGTCCCGGAGGTGATCATCAACTTCCCGTCGTCCGGCCAGAAGGTGAATGCCCGGTTCCTGCGGACCCTGCGGAAATTGCTCGATCAGGTCCACCGGCCGGTCCGGTTCCGGTTTTTCCCCGCCACCCTCGACATCGCCAACAGCTACATGCCATTCATGGCCGCGGTCCGGGAAGCACTCGGAGGGACGTCGGTCATTCTGGATGTCATGCCATTCCTGCCGTACCGCGAGTACATGGGGTTCATGGAGGAGGGCGACCTGACCCTGGACGCCTACCACTTCGGCGGATCCAACATCATGTCGGACAGCTTGTGGGTCCGGACACCGGTTGTCGCCTGGCAGGGAGACAAGTGGTACAACCGGATCGGCGCAGCCATGCTCCGCAGGGTCGGGTTGGACGAGTTGATCAGCAATAGCGAGGAGGAATATCTGGATCTGGCGCTCCGATTGATCCACGACGACAGGTGGCGTGAGGAGTTGACCCTCCGGCTCCAGGCCGTCGACCTGGAGGCAACCGTGTTCAGCGAGACCGAGGCGGCCTCGTTCCGGCGGGCGATCGAGTACCTCATCACGAACCACGATCGGCTCCGAGCGGAGCCTGGTCGCAAGCCCATCCGTATCCTCTGATACCGATCGCGTCGGAAATGGGAAAACAAGCCAGGGGGGGGAGATGTCTCCGAAGACGCGAGTGGTGCTCTACACCGACGATCCGGGCGAAGGCGGGGTCGCCGTTTACAACCACTCGGTCCTTTGTGGTCTCGTCCGGGCGGGCTACGAGGTTGCCTGCGTCCAGACCGAAGCCCACAACCCATTGATCGAGCGGCAGCGAGAACTCGGTGTCGAGCACTACTGGCTCGGGTTCAATACTCGCCAGGAGCCGGAGCGGAACGCGACCAACACGGGGGATGCCGAACGGGCCTTCGATGCGACCCGGCCTGGGGTCGTTGTGTTCACCAACTGCTCCCCTTTCTCGCACATCGCAGCGAAGACCGTTGCAGTTCGCAAGGGAATTCCGTTTCTCATCGTCGAGGGCTACGTCACTCCGTACGGCGCGGTGACCCCCGAGGTCGCCTGGTATCTGTACCACCTCGAAGACCACTACAAGCACGCCAAGGGGGTGGTCGCGGTCTCCCGCGACAACCTCGATCTGCTCCACAACCTCTACCGGCTGCCGCCCCGGAAAGGGGAAATCATCCACTACGGTCGCCCGGCCGAATACTTCCAGCCCCGGCGGCCGGAAATCCGGGATCGGGTTCGCCGCGAGCACGGCCTCCCGCCCAACGCGGTGGTCTGTCTAACCGTTGGTCGCCTGGAAGTGGTCAAAGGGTATCAATTCCAGGTGGAAGCGCTGAGCCATCTCAAGAGGAGCGAGATCTGGCCCCATCTCTATTTCGCATGGATCGGAGGTGGAGCGCTGGAAGGGGAATTGGCTGCGACCCTCGACCGACTTGATGTCGCCGACCACGTCCGCCTTCTTGGCCACCGGTGGGATGTGCTGGACTGGCTCGATGTTGCCGACGTGTTCCTCCTGCCATCCCTAGCCGAAGGGATGCCGCTGGTCATCATGGAGGCGATGGCCAGAGGGTTGCCAGTGGTGGCATCCCCAGTCAGTGGCATTCCCGAAGAACTGGGCGATACCGGTGTCCTGCTCCCGTCCCCGCACGAAGACCCGGCTCGCGTCGTCCGCGAGATCGTTGGCGTCCTCGAATCCTGGACGCGGGACGCGGATCTGCGGACCCGGATCGGGGAGGCCGGCCGGATCCGGGCCCACCAACTCTTCCGGGAAGAGCGGATGATTCACCAGACCGTCCAGGCCATCGAGCGGGCGGCGTTGCCCCCGGGCGATTACGTTTCGCCCGGGTTTGAAATCGTCCGCCCGGACGCCTGTTTCCCTCACATGGCAATTGGCGATCCGGAGAAGGCGTCCTGGGAGTACCTCCGGCGGGGCCTCCCGCACAACTGGTTCACCGACAGCCGGGCACCGGATACCGGCTTCGCCAATCGCGACGAGGCTCACATCCTCTTCAACACCGCTCGGCGGTTCGAGGGGCGGCACGCACTCGAGATTGGGTGCTGGCTGGGGTGGTCAGTCTGCCATCTGGCCCTGGCTGGCGTGTCTGTCGATGTCATCGACCCAGTGCTGGCCCGGCCCGACTTCCTGGAGACGATCCGCCAGTCCCTGGAGGCAGCCGGAGTCCCGCACCGGGTTCGCCTCGTGGCGGGATTCAGCCCATCGCAGGTGGGGGTTCTGAGCCGGGAACTCGGGCGGAAGTGGCCGTTCTTTTTCATCGATGGCAACCACGACGCCCCGTACCCGGTGTTCGATGCAGCGGTCTGCGCGGAGCACGCCGAGGCGGACGCGCTCGTGTTGTTCCACGACCTCGCTTCGCCCGAGGTGGCCCACGGGCTGGACTACCTTCGGCAGTGCGGGTGGAATGTCATGATCTACATGACCGCCCAGATCATGGGAGTCGCCTGGCGCGGAACTTGCCAACCTGTGCATCACGTTCCCGACCCGGCTGTCGCCTGGCACCTGCCCGACCACCTGAGGCAGTACCCAGTCTGCGGAATGCCCGAGGCGGGGAAGCAGTAGGATTCGTCGGCCGGACCTGATCGAGAGCGGACACTGATGCCACTCCCCACCCCCGATGCCCTTATCATTGGTTGCGGGTATCTTGGTCGGCGAGTCGCCGAACGCTGGCTCGCGGCTGGCCGACGGGTCGCTGCCCTGACCCGACGCAACGCAGACACCTTTTCGGCGTTGGGGCTGGACCCAGTCGTCGGCGATGTTCTCGATCCGAACAGCCTGCGGCATCTTCCTCCGGCTCCCGTGGTGCTCTACGCTGTCGGGTACGACCGGGGTGGAGGTCAGACGATGAGGGCCACCTACATTGACGGTCTCGGGCACGTCCTGGATACGCTACCCTCGCCCCGGCGGTTCCTCTACGTCTCCAGCACCGGGGTTTACGGCCAGACTGATGGCGGGTGGGTCGACGAATTGTCTTCCACCGAACCGGTCGAAGAATCAGGTCGGGTCGTTCTGGAAGCGGAGCGATTGTTGCGAGCAAGGCTCCCGGACGCGGTGATCCTGCGGTTCGCCGGGATCTACGGTCCGGACCGACTCTTGCGCAGGCAACCCCTCTTGAAAGGTGACCCGCTTGTTGGCGACCCGGATAAATGGCTGAACCTGATTCATGTGGCCGATGGTGCTGATGCGGTCCTCGCTGCGGAGCGTCAGGCCCGGCCTGGCGAGACGTATCTCATCGCGGATGACGAACCCGTTCCCCGCAGGGACTTTTACTCGCTCCTGGCCGGGCTCCTCAAGGCCCCACCGGCTGCTTTCGACCCTCGACCGGAACCCGGTACTGCCAACCGCCGGGTATCGAACCGGAAGGCACGGGCGGAACTGGGGTGGACTCTCCGTTTCCCAACATACCGGGAAGGTTTGCCTGCGGCGGTCCGGGAATCCGCCTGATCGATGAACCTGGTCGCGGTGTCGCATCTGCGGGAACACGATTGGACGCAAACACGGGAGTGCGAGGCTCCTGCCGAGCTGTTTCACTCTCGCTCGGCAGGAGCCTAGCACTCCGGCAGGAGCCTCGCACTCCCGTCTGTGCCGATGGTTGTTCCTGGAATGAGACAACCTCAGCGGGTACCTGTATGAGGATCTGGACCGACCACAATCCGTCATCCACCCAACCTGACCTGTGCAGTCATTTCTCGCCAGGATCTGGGGTCAGAGCCCTGTTCGGGAGGTCGGGTCCGAGCAGGTCCACCACTTGTCCGGTTGATTTCTCTCTTGAACCAGATCAAGGCCCATCGGGAACTGACGTGCTCAACAAACCACCAGGCGAGTGTGCCCACTGCCAAGCCACAACACGCCACGATGATGATTGTCTCGCGCAGAGGGTCATGCGGATTGACTGACGAGAACTCCAAACGAGGGAGCCCAGCGAGAATCACCGCTGGTGTCCACCCGGCGAAGAAGAGCGCGCCGAACCCTTGAAATCCCCCAGTAGCGACGATCAAGAACCCGAGGACAATCCAGAAACCACCTCCCATGAATAAAGCGAGCGATACCGCCCTGGCAATCGCGGTCCGGCTATTTTGGGCGGTGATGGAGCAGCAGAGCCCAAGCCAGGCGAATGTTCGCAGATAGACGACAAAAAGCGCGCCTGTCAGCCAAACCGCGATGGGATTGGTAGCTCCTGTCAGCACCCCAGCCGCCCACACCGCGCCCAGTAAGTACATCCCGCGCCGTTGACCCCAGACACATCCAGCCCACTTACCACGCAAGATCGCTGCGGGCGTCAAGGGAGTGGCGAGCAGACTCACCCAGGTGTCGCGCTCCCGCTCCCCGGTCACGGCTGTCGCCCCACGGATCGATGCTCGCAAGAGCATCAGCATTCCTAGCCCACCTGTGACTGTGGCCACCCAAACCCTGACCATGCCGTGGAAGATCTCGAAATCGTTGGAATAGGGTGAGACATGGAGTCCGAATGCCCAAAACGGAAAACTCGTCATGCAGATCCACAAGAATGGGAGAATCACCGCAGCCAGAACCGCGACCGTGAGGAGTTGACGCAAAACACCGCCACTGCTGCCCGGTTCGACATGGATCTCACGCCACTGAACCGGGTCATTCCCAACCGGCGGGTGTTTCCGGGCCGAAGTCCTTCGGTCGAAAAGCGTGAACAGGAAGGCTTTCAACGGGCCACGTGGGCGAACCCAGACCGCCGCCGTTCGTGAGCAAGTACGAACCCGAAAGGCTGCGAAGGCGAAACCGACAACTGCGACGATGAGATGAAACCCAACGTACCATGCGGCGACTATCGCGGTGTTTGCAGGGGTTGCTGGACGTCCGGGACGATCAAGCCCTCGGATTGCAATGAACGGATTTCCGGCCGCGACTCCCTCGGCGATTTCGACCCCGGTGATCGTCACTCCGCCGACAGACAGGGACAAGTCCCCAACCCACAGCCCCGAGTGAGTGGCAAACGCGAGCATCCCAGCAGATACGATCAGGTAGGCGACCGGCACAATGTAAGCGAGGACAACCGCATCGCGAGTCCGGTACAACTGAACCGAGGTTGCCGCTCCGATTGCTGCCAGGGAGAGGACAGTAGCCAGGGTCATACCAATGGTAACGAGCAGATGCTGCGGCTCGATCCCGCCCAAAAACTCCAGGAGTGCGAGGATGGGCACTCCAGCGAGTAGGAACGTCACAAGTGCCCCGATCCGTACAGCCAGTTTCCCGAACACGATCTCGCGGCCAGTCAGGTCGGTGGTGAGCAGGTAATCGAGTGTTTTTCGTTCTTTCTCCTCGGTAATCGTGGCGGCAGTAAAAGCGGGGGTGAGAGCGGAGACGACGAGGAACTGGGTGATAGCGTACACCCAGAAGAACTCTCCTGCGAATTGCGCGAGGACTTGCGGGGGCAGGGACTCACTGATAGAACCGTTGTCGGCCCACCACTGAAGGTAAGACACCCCGAGGATGCCGGTCAGGACAAGGAGGTAGAGCCAGCGGACGAGGAAGCTGGAACGTCGCCGGCCGACGCGTGCGGCATCGAGCGAGAACACCGGTCCAAATAGCCGGGTCGCGACCTCGCCCGCCCATCTGGCCAGTCGGTCTCCCATGCGTCCCTCCTGCGATTCGATTGCCCCAATTTAAACGACCGTGCGGCCCCAGGCAACGACCTCCGGTATGATCACTTCATCCGTATCTCCCGGAGTCAACACCATGCGACTCGCTTTCTACGCTGGGGTCTGCGGGCTGGTCCTTGCCGTCGCCCCGGCATCCGCTGATGACAAGCCCAGGCCAAACACACTCACTCCAAAGGAAATCGCCGACGGCTGGCTTCTGCTGTTCGATGGCGAAACCACGTTCGGGTGGAAAGTAGAGGGGGGAGCAACGGTCAAGGACGGGATGTTGCTGCTCGGTGGGGAGAAGGAGACAAAAGCCATGCTCACCACGCCACTCAGTGCGGGCGAACTCCGGCTGGAAACCAGCGGGGCCGGTAACATCCTGTTCCAGGCTGGCGAGCAGTCCTCCGGCTTGGGTGTGACCAAGCAACCCACGCAACTCCACTGCACGGTTCTTGCCAATCAGGGTGGGTCGGGGATCAGCACCACCATGAACAGGGTGGATGGGGTGGCCCGGATGACGGCGGTTGTGACCACGGATGGACCCCTCCCCTCGTTACGGTTCTTGGTCCCCGCGGGCGGGACGCTCCCGGTCCACTCGATCAAGTTCAAGCCGGCAGGGCTCAAGCCCCTCTTTAACGGCAAGGATCTTACCGGCTGGAAGGTGTTCACGGGCGATCCGAAGCGAGTCGCAACGAAGTTCGAGGTGACCAAGGACGGCGAGTTGAGCGCGAAGAACGGCCCCGGCGATCTCCAGACCGTGGGACAGTGGGCCGACTTCGTCCTTCAACTGGAGTGCAAGACGAACGGGAAGTGGCTCAACAGCGGCGTGTTCTTCCGGTGCATCCCCGACCAGTACCAAAACGGCTACGAGGCCCAGATCCAGAACGGTTACTTCGGGGACGATCGGACCCGGCCGCTCGATTACGGGACCGGAGCGATCTATCGGCGCGTTCCGGCCCGAAAAGTGGTCAGCAACGATAACGAGTGGTTCACCATGACCGTGGTCGCGAACGGACCACACATCGCGACGTGGGTGAATGGGTATCAGACGGTCGACTGGACCGACGACCGTAAGGCATCCGACAATCCACGTCAGGGGCTCAAGACCGGGAAGGGGCACCTCTCGATCCAGGGGCACGACTCCACCACGGATCTGCTTTTCCGCAACATCCGGCTCGCCGAATTGCCTTCAGGAGAGAGATAGACAATTCCAAGATAGAAGAGATGTAACCACAGAGACACAGAGGACACAGAGATAAGACCAAAACCGAGGAAAGAGACAATTCTAAGATAGAAGAGGATTTAACCACAGAGTCACAGAGGACACAGAGATAAGACCAAAACCGAGGAGAGAGGAAATTTTTCTCGGTCTGTTGGTCTTGTATTCTCTCTGTGTCCTCTGTGTCTCTGTGGTTAAATCCTCTTCGGCTTTTCACGCCTTTTTGCCGTGTTTGGTCTCGGGAGCGTCGGCTTTGGTTGGGTCGAACCAGGCGTCCTCGAACACGATCCGCTCTTTCTTCGCCATTGCCATGTTTGAGGTCAGTGCGAGGATCGCGTCGGCCATCGCCACTTCCCCGTGACAGCGGGGAATGATCTCTTCGTACTTCAAACGGCCGTCCGAGTTCTTTTCATAACTGACCGGCTGCCTCATCTCCTGCCACTTCCGCACACAGTAGGCGAAGTGCTCCATTTCGGTCCGGTAACCGCGGACAGCGCTGTCCCAGGCGGAGGCCGCGGGTGCCTTGCTAATGGCTGCGCCACCACCCCCGCCCCAAGTGCTGGTCGCCTCCATCGCTGGTTTCCCTCCCCCGGCCCCGGTCACCGTCACCTTGGTGTCCCGCCCGCCGCTGTCCTTCTTGCCGGGTTCCGGCTCCTTGTAGAGATAAACCTCGGCCTCCTTCGAGATGATCATGGTCCCCCGGCTGCCCATGATGCACTCGCCGTAGTCCTCAAAGCTGTTGGTGTTGAAAGACGAGTACGTGACAATCACGATATCGCTTTCGTCCTTCCCGCCCCTGTGTGCCTTCGGGTGGTTTTTGCCCGGGAACTCGAAGGTGACGAACACTCCATCATCGCTCTCCCGGTCGTTCCGCCCGGGGCCGTAGAAGAACTTCCCGCCGATCCCGGATACGGCGAGGGGGTGAACGTGCCCGAGAATGATCGAGGAGGCGTCGAGTTGGTGGCTCCCCAGTTCAGCCATCAACCCCCCTCCGGTCTTGTCGTACAGCCGCCAGCGGACGAGTTCCTCCACGTTCTTGAAGCCGTACTCGTTCACGCTTCCGAACGCCAACTCGGCCAGCTTTTCCGGGGGGAGGGCATCGGCATCCTCTTTGAGGATCGGCCTGCACCAGCCGTCACGGTAATACGGCTCCTTGTACCCTGGGGCAAATTTCGCCCGCTCCGCAGCACTCGCGGTAAAGGGCCACGAGTTATTCCGCGGCCACTGCGCCCGGATGTGCTTGATGTCCCCCAGAACCCCCGCGTTGACCACCTCCAGAGCGTGGGCGTAGAGAGTGCTGTAGTGCCTCTGGTGACCGATCGAGAGGAGCACGCCCTTGTCCTGGGCGTACTTGATCATTCCCTTGCATTTGCTGATGGTCCGGGCCATCAACTTTTCGCAGAGTACGTGCAAGCCCGCATCCATGCACGCCTTCGCGATGACATCGTGAGTGTTCAGAGGGGTGGCGATCACCACCGCCTCCAGACCGAGCTTGCTCTTGTCGGCCAGCAGGGCACTTAGATTGTCGTAGCGGGCGATGTCTTTCGCCTCGTCTTTCCCGTAGATCTTGTTGAGCCCTTTTCGTGGACCTGTGTCGCCGTCGAAGATCCTCGTCATGTTCGACGGTCGAATGTCGCACACGGCAACGATCCTGTTGTACTCTGGGTTGTGATCGCCCACCAACACTCCGCCCTCGTCGCCGCAACCGATCAGGGCCGTCTTCACAGCCTCATTTCCCTCCCATGACTCGTACCCGTAGTAGACCGCAGCCGACAACGGAACGACCGCCCCGGCCGCCAGCCCGGCCTTCAGGGCATCGCGGCGGTTCGGCTTCTTGGGGTCTTTGCCGCCAACCATCATGGAGGGCATCTTACCGGACCGGGCCAGATCCCCGGCCGCCTGCTCGAAGTTCGCCTTGCCCGTGGCTTTCTGCTCGGGAGTCAGATCGAGTGCCATGAGTCAACTCCGGGAGGGGTGAATCGGTTGTCTTGCGTGGTCATTAGAACTCGTCCAAGATCAAAACCGTGCTTTTCGCCGATCAAACGAACAGGAGAAAAACAGGCATATTCTCCGTGGCCTGGCCATCCCGGGCCAACACGCCAGAGGTGTGGCCGGGGTTGAGTCTTCGAANNTCATCGGTCCATGCTGGGCCAATACGGGTTGGAAGCCCGTGCCAGCGATTTCACGGTTTTGATTCTGGACAACTCCTTAGGCGTGAATACACGGTCAAATCGCTGGGTTCGCCGACCGGCGGGATCCGAACATCCGGCGGATCAGAGCGTCGAGCCCCATCCACCGGCCGGTCGGCATTGAGGCCAGGGCAAGCAGAGCCAGACACTCGATCACGTTCTTGTTGATAAACACCGGGTTCCCCTCCGTGTTCGGCGGTGACGGATACCACGGGAACGGTGGATGGGCCAGGTACGTCATCACCAGGAACCCGGCCCCCAACACGCACGCGACCCGCGTGAACAGGCCCGCCAACAGGAACCCGCCGACCACCACCAAAAACCACATCGTCACTATATCCAGTCGCTGACCGAGACTGGTCCTGGCAGGCTCGACGGCGGCCGTTCCACCCGTCAGGTCTTTCTTCAACTCGGTGACGAAGGCACTGGCGTCTCGGGCCAGATCGCTCTCGGCGGCGATGAGGTCGGTACGGATCTCCGCAGCCTTCTTGGAGTCGATCCCGTATCCATTTCCGAGTCCGGTGGACTGGCGATCCTCGGCAGACTTTGCTTCCTGTCGGAGCCATTCCAGGTGGGCCAACCGCTGTGGTGCCGTCAGGGCGGCATCCCCGGAGATGAACTTCACCTTGGTATTTCGGCCCTCGGCACCATAAACCCAGCGAGCGTATTTTGCCTTGGCAGCGGTGAGATCTCGAGCAGCTAAGTCCTTGAACGATTCCGCTCGCTTCCGGGCATCCTTCCGGGAGGTTTCAGCATCGGCTTTGGCCTTGCGCCGTGCGTCGTCGGCATCGGCCTTTGCCTTGTTGCGAGCAGCTTCAGCCTCGGTTTTTGAGGATGACAGGTCGGGTGCTGTTGGAGCGAGAAGCGGGACTGGGGGGAGCATGGGGCGCTGTGCGGCATCCGTGTTCGATCCGTCAGCGTCTTTGAGTGCCTTTGCCTCCGCTTCATCTGCCGCTTTGATCGCTTTCGCCTCAGCAGCATCGGCCGCCTTCAGGTCTGCTTCCGCCTCGGTCTTGATCGCCTCCTCGGTTGCCGACAACAAGGGATCGAGTTCCGCAGCAACGGGCGCGGGGCAGGCTTTCGCCTGTTCGATGAGAGAGAGTTTGGCAAACGCTTCGGCTGTAAAGCTCTCGGCCGGCTTGACGATTGACTCGATCACGATGGAGGGGTCGTCGAACTGCTTGCGCATCTGAGCCCCGAGTGGTCCCGGGGCAACTTTGAAATAGATTTCGCTGGAGAAAGGTCTGTTGGTCTCGGTCAGCCCGACCTCGTGCGAGTGGATTTTGTGCAGCCCCTCAAAGAGGAAATGCCAGCCGATTGCCAGTCGCAGAGCGAGCAGGAAAAAAATCCGAAGCGACCACCGATTCGAGATGGTAGCGACGATGAGTGCCAAGAGCGTCCCGCCGAGGCCGGCATACAGAATCGGGTGCAGGATCGAGGGATCGGTGGTCATGGGGAGTCAATCCAGGAGAGCCGATTCGGGCGGTGAGTACGTAGCCGCAGCGAGGTTAAACGTCGATAGTCCGTTCGCGATGGGGTCGGAGTTTGAAGCGCCTGACCGCCCGGCCCCCGTCCCGGAAGAGAAAGGGAGAGTCAAGCTGGAATTCTGTTTCCCCAGACCCTTGGGAGGGGTTGGGGGAACAGACAATACCACCGCACCAAGCTGCGGGCGAGTCTGAGTGAACCGCTCCGCCCCATTTGCCCCAAGCACGAACAGGGCGGTGGATATCGCATCGGCCTCGGCAGCGGTCGGTGCCGTCGCGCTTGCACTGGCCGTCCCTTCGGCTGGGCGAGCGGTGCGGGGGTCGAGCAGGTGACCGAGTTTCCGGCCATTATATTCAAAATACTGGTGGGTGGCTGCGGATGTCCCGAGCCCCCGGTCCCGGAGCCAGACAATCCCGAGCGACTCCCCGTCTTGCCACGGGTGCTTCAGGCGGATTGGCCACCCACGAGGTTCGCCTGGGGGGTGGCCGATCGCGACCACACTACTCCCCCCACCATGCAGCAGAGCCGAATCGATTCCCCACCTGTCACGCAAAAGTTCCGCCGCGCGATCGAGGGCGTATCCCTTTCCAACTGCACCCAGGTTGATTTCCAGCCCCGCCACCCGGTACTTCACCGATCGGGCGTCTGCATTGAGGATGAGGTGTCGTGTGCCTGTCTTCGTCATCGCCTGGATACGTTCCCGGTTGGTCGGGATGCGGCCCTCACGACGGAAAAATCCCCACGCCCGGATGATCGCACCGGTGGAGACATCGAACGCACCCTCTGTTGCCCGGGTCCACGCGGAACAGGTTGCAAGCAGGTCAAAGAGTCGATCTTCAACAACCACCGGGCCGTCTGCCGCCGTGGCATTGAGTCGCGCGACCTCGCTTTGGTCATTGTAGACGGTCAACTGGGTTTCGAGATCGTCGATCAGGTCGAGGGCGTCTTCTGCCGCAGCGACGGCGTCTGGGCGGCCAAACGGAATCGCCACCTCGAACCGGGTTGCCATGGCGCGACGCGAGACACGGACGAGGGCAAACTCCCCAGGAGGACTGGGAACCTCATCTGCCACCCCGAGCAAACCCAACGCCGCGAAAGCTTCCCTGGCTGTCTGGGAGACCTGTGGTGGGCGGAGGAAGCGACTCATAATAATAGTCTAAAGTTCGCGTAGTTTAAAGTTTAAAGTTTAAAGCTAGATAAAGCCAAAGTCTCAGTCAAAAGTTGAGCAGGCTATTGTGGTTTCCTTTAAACTTTAAACTACAAACTTTAAACTACGCGAACTTTAAACTTAAGATTCGTTCATCTGATCGTGGATCATCGGATCGAGATGTTTGGTGTTTCGCTCGACGGCGAGAACGATGGTCCGTTCCTCGACACCATCAATGCTTGTTGCAACGGCCGGGATAATCTGACGACTGTCGGGAAGACTGAAGAGCATGGTGAACGTCCCGTCGGGGCGAAGCTTGACCGGTTCGTTCTGGAGGGTGACGTGGGCGCTCGGGTCGGTCTTCCCGTAGACGATCAACTCGGCGTCGATCTCGAAGAAGAATTTTTTCAGGCTCCCGGGCAGGGCCGCACCCGTCCCGAACCCGGTCTCCTTGGGGGCTCCCATCGGTCGTCGCAACCGTTCCTCGAACAATTCCTTCAATTCGGGGTGACCGGCGGATTCAAACCCGCTGGACATGGCCATGATGCGCTCGGCCTTCTTGGTGTCCATCTCGGCCCACCCGAGGTCGATCGCTTCCGTGCTCCCGGCTTTGGGCGGGGTTGCCACATTCGATCGCGCCAGAACGAAGAACTCTCCCCGCCTGGACACATACCCGATATCTGCCCGGTATTGCCGCGGTGGCTGAGGGATGTCGATGTACCAGTTGTTGCACCCGCCGTGGACCACGATATCCCGGACCGGAGTTTCGGAGGTGCTAGTCGTATCCGTCGAGGTCACATCAAATAGCCGGATAATCGGCTTGGCACCGTACCAGTCCTGCTTCAGAGCAGCCTCAGCCCGTTGGACGGATTGATGGGTGAGTTCCCAGGTGGCATGGAGCCAGTACGGGTCCGGAACCATCAGGAAGATGCGGTCTTTAGCCGGGCCGCTCAGGGCAACTTTCCCTGATGACAAGTCCTTCCCGATTGGGATCAAAGGCAGGGCGGGCAAAATCGGCGGCTTCGGGGCAACTGGCTTCGCACCGGCGGGGCTGGGTTGCGAAGTTGTGGAGGCCCCCGCCACCTTTGTCGGGGTGGTCCCAGGTGGCTTTGCGGAATTCTGTGGCGTTGCTGGTTTGGTCACTCCACCCACGTGATCGGCCGGCTTGACCGGCGGGTGTGTGCCGTTGAGACCAGGCTTCGCGGGCTTCGTGACTTTGGCCGCCGATTTGGCGGCTGGGCGCTGGTTAGGCAGTGGGATGGAAGGCGGTTTGTCGGTCGGCTTGGGGGGTGTCTTCGCGGCTGGCTTCGGCAACGGTTTGGCAGACGAGGTCGGGCTCTTGGCGGTGGGTTTGGAGGCCGGGGTGGAGGTCTTCGGTTTTGTGTTGGCCCGGTGGATGGCCCGGACGAGTTCGTCCTTGGTCATCGACTCCCAACCCCGGATACCCTGGTTGCGGGCCAAGTCGACCAGATCCTTTTTCGGTCGGTCACTCAGCGGACCTGCAGTACTCATCGTGCGGCCACTCCCCACGCCATCGCGACGGCGGTTGTGGGACTCTCAGAGGCGTCCGTGCCAACAGTACGAACTCCCGGAATCCATCCCGGGGAAGGTGAGATAATGCCCCAGTTCGGGTACCGCCTGGAACCAGCGAGACCGAACCCAGGCAATGCCGACCCATTCTAGGGCCGGTTGTCCAATCGGGAGAAGCCAGCCCCAACAGAAGCCGAACGCTCGACATCAATCACAACCGGGCGGGAATCGACCGGCGCGGCAGGAGCCGCGGGGCGGGAGGGAACCCGGAAGGAAAAGGAGCAACCGTTCTGAAATCGCGGAGGATGCCTTCCACGCAACCGCAGATGGCGAAGCGGAGTCGGCTCCCACCGAACCACTGACCTCAGGTCCGCGTCCAACAACCACCTCATCTGGGGCAGCCTGATGGGGTGCGGAAACACAGTCGGTGGCCGTCGATCATCCGGTGACGAAACGAGAGCACCACTCCTGTTGTTATCCTAGAAAAGTCACGGTCCGACTGTCAACGCGATTTGCTCATCGAACTTGTTTGGGCAGAGAAGTTGACCCCACCTCTTCGGCTGGGGCCTGCCCATCGATCGGGCAGTTTCGCCCAATTTTTGGCGCGCAATCTGTGCGATCTAAGACCGCGAATTGTGTGAAGGACGACACACAAGTCATTGGCACTTCATCATTTACTGAGAGATTGTAACCTCCAGTGGAGAAGTTTGTGAAATCTTTCACAAGTGCTGGTTGACTCTGCCCGCTCTCCTCACACAATACGGCTTTACATAAACAACTGGGGTTCGACCTGGGTAGGATCGAGCGATCCCATGAGCACCGACCGACCGCCGAACGGGCCACGCCTGCCGGTCGGGTTGATGGCCATCGGCTCCGAGATGGCCGGATTTACGGTGCTGGGTGTCGTTTTGGATCTGTTTGTGTTTGGGACGCTCCCCTGGCTGACCATCGGGCTGACGATCCTTGGCGTTGTTGCAGCATTCTACCACCTGATCTGCATCGTCAAGGCGCAGAGCAGACCCTCGGGTTCGTCATCGAGGCAAACCCCAAAAGGGGACAGGCGGTGATCCGCAAGCTCCTCCTCATGATCGGGTTACCGCTACTCATCGGTGGCGTGGTGGCGATTCCGATCGGGTGGGTTCGAGGGCCGATGCAGTGGACATTTGCGGCAATTGCGTTCGGTTTGTGTCTCGTGCCGGGACTTGTTGTTCTGGCCGTCAGTGATTACTTGATCCGGACGTCTCCATTCGGGCGGATACTCGCGGTGTTCATCGGGACGTTCGTTCGACTCATGGTTGCGTTCGGCGGCGGGGTCGTGGTGTTTCTTCTCGCTGGGCCGGACGACCGGGCGGATCGGATTGCGTTTTGGCTGTGGGTGCTGTTCGCTTACCTCACAACCCTGATCGTCGAAACGGCCTTGATGGCGGGGCCGCTGCGGACCGGGGGGAGTGGGAGCGTGGTTGCAGGGGGTGGCCATCATGCCAACTGACAAACTTGACCCATTTAGCCACGTCAAGAACAGCGGCCACTTCACGTTCTTCGATTCCATCGGCTGGGAATTGCACCTCCCGGAAACGGACGCCGGGCCGATCAAATTCCAGATTCTGATGTTGGTCTGCGCGGTCGGAGTTGGGTTGACTCTTTTGTGGCTCGCTGGAAAGGTGCGGGGCGGCGACACCCCCAGAGGGTATCTTTGGAATCTGGTTGAGAGTCTACTGTTCTTCGTCCGTGACAAAATTGCCCGCCCGGCACTTGGCGAACACGACGCTGACAAGTATTTGCCGTTTTTGATCACGTTGTTCCTGTTCATACTGGCTAACAACGTGATCGGGTTGCTGCCGTTTTCTGCCTCACCGACCGCCAGCATCATGGTGACTGGGACGCTGGCGATGCTGAGTTTCGCGGTGATCCACATATCCGGGTTCGCCGAGCACGGTGCGGCTGGCTACTTGCGAACATTCGTCCCGCACATCCACATGGAGGGCGGGGCCTTCATGAAACTTTTCGGGCTCGTTCTCATTGGCGGAATGGCCGTGCTGGAGTACGCCACGGCGTTCATCCGGGCCTCGGTCCTAGCCATCCGGTTGTTCGCCAATATGCTTGCCGGGCATACTGTGTTGTTCATTTTGCTGTATTTCATCTACATGATCGGTGTGGCCGGCGATTCCCGAGTGAATACGAATCCGTCGACCGCAGCCTGGTGGCTGTTTATCCCAGTGACGGCCGGAAGTGTGGCGATGGTGTTTGCCCTGACCCTGCTCGAATTATTCGTCGCGGGCCTCCAGGCATTTATCTTCACCTACCTCACGGCCGTGTTCATCGGGCTGGCCAAACACCCCCCCCACTGACCCACCACCGGGTCGTGGATGATTCACGAGTTAACAGGTTCGATTTCAATAAGCAGACCTCGGAGGGACGACAGACATGCGCCTTGCTCACGCCCTGGTGGCCACCACGGCCCTGCTCCTTCTGTCCGCCAGCCCGGTATTCGCCCAGACGAGTACCCCAGAGCAGCAAGAGGCACTCGCGAAGGTTGCCAATCCCGGCCGAGGGATCGGGGCCGGGATTGGGATGGGTCTGGCGGTTGTCGGGATCGGGATCGGCCTCGGGATTATCGGCTACGCTGCCCTGAGCGGGATTGCCCGTCAGCCGGAACAGGCCGGAGCGATCCAGGGAGCGATGTTCATTCTCGCCGGGCTTGTGGAAGGGGCTGGAATCATTGCCCTCGTCCTCTGTTTGCTCCTCGTGATCCTCTGACCGGTATGGCGTCTACTCTCGCGATGGGGAGATCCTCCATGTTCCGGTCCGTAGTGACTTGGTCGCTGGTGATTGTGGTTGTTGCCAGCCTGGCTGTTGCAGGCCCAGCACGTGCGGCGAAAGTCGCGCCGGATAGTGCCAAATCGTCTGCGCAGGATCTGTATGTCCCTGATGGGAAGGGGGGATTCCGCCTGGCCACAGCTGAAGAGAAACTCGAGGCCATCGAGTCCCCCACTGCCCACAACAGCGGCAAGACCAGCTTCATCGACATCAAACGGTACGACCTGGGGCTCTATACTCTGTTGGTGTTCGGGTTGCTGTACCTGTTCATCCAGTACAAGGTGTGGCCGAAGGTGGCCGAGGGCTTGAAGAAGCGGGAAGCCTCGATCCAGGGTGCTCGCGACGAGGCCCAGAAGGATCGACTGGCAGCCGAGCAACGACTCGCCGAGGCCAAGCAACAGTTGGACCAGGCCGCGGATAGGGCCAAGGGCATCCTGGACGCGGCCCAAAAGCAGGCGGAGGCAGCCACCGCCCGAGCCAAAGAGGAAGCGGCCAAGACGGCCGAGGCCGCCCGTGAGCAGAGCCGACGGGAAATCGAGGCTGCCAAGGAGGCCGCCCGGCAGGAGCTGTACCAGGAGGCCGTCCAACTGGCATCGATGCTCTCGGCCAAAACGATCCGCCGTCAGCTCACCACCGAGGACCACGCCCGGCTCCTTGATGAATCGCTCGCCGAGTTGAAGACTGGTATCACACGGGCGTGACGGCGAAGGTTTTTTGGGACGGCGCAACGGGTTTGCTGCGTCCTCTCCCGATCGAGGCTCGACAGGACGCCTCGCCCTCCCAGGATACTCGAACGGGTCACCCATGCCCGAAACACCCGAATTGCACGAACACGTTCTGACTGCAAATGTCCGACAGGCTCGAATTGCGCGGGTGTACGCCGAGGCTCTCCTTGACGTCGCCAGCCGCGAGGGCAGCGCGGACCAGACCCGGGCCGAACTTGATGAGTTTGTGAGGGACGTCCTCGGGAAGCACCCGAGTGTTGCTGCCTTTATAGAATCCCCGGCCATCACCCGGCGGACCCGGGCACCGATCCTGGCCGCTGCCCTGGCCGGATCCGCTTCCCAGATTGTGCGGAATTTCATCGGGGTTCTGAACCAAAACAACAGGCTCGACCTGCTCCGCTATATCGTCAGCGCCTATAGCGATCTGCTGGATCAAGGGGCGGGCCGAGTTCGGGTCAAGGTTCGCTCGGCTGTCCCACTCAGCGACGAGCAACAACGAGAACTCCGGCAGACTCTGAGCGAATCGCTGAAAAAAGAGCCAGTGCTGGATCTCTCCACCGACCCCGACTTGCTCGGCGGACTGGTGGTCCAGGTCGGTGACAAGGTTTACGACAGTTCCGTGAGGACCCGTCTGGCGGCCCTCCGCACCCAACTGACCGCGCGAGGCACCAATGTCATTAAAGCTTAACGCGAGCGAGATCTCCTCAATCATTGGTCAGCAAATCGAGGGCTTTGGCCAGGCGCTGGAGATCCGGGAGACCGGCCGGGTGCTGGAGGTCGGCGACGGGATCGCCCGGTGCTACGGTCTCTCCCAGGTCATGGCGGGTGAGCTGGTTGACTTCCACCAGGCCGGGGTGAAGGGGTTAGCGTTCAATCTGGAAGAGGCGTCGGTGTCGGTCATTATCCTGGGGGATTATCTGGAAGTCACCGAGGGAATGGAGGTTCGCACGACCGGCGAGCTGCTCTCCGTCCCGGTTGGTCCAGAGTTGAAGGGGCGAGTCGTTGACCCCCTGGGCAACGCACTCGACGGCGGCCCCCCGATTCAGACCACTCGACGGCGTGGGGTCGAATCCCCGGCCCCGGGGATTGTCGACCGCCAGCCGGTCAAGCAACCGCTTCAGACCGGGATCAAGGCGATCGACGCCATGACCCCCATTGGTCGGGGCCAGCGGGAACTGATCATCGGCGACCGGAAGACCGGGAAGACCGCGATCGCCATCGACACGATCGTGAACCAGAAGGAAGAGAACGTCGTCTGTGTGTATGTCGCCTGTGGGTTGATGGAATCGAAGGTCGCCGGAGTTGTTGAGCGGCTCCGGGATCTTGGGGCGATGGAGTATACGATCGTTGTCGTGGCGTCGGCGGCCGACCCCGCTCCTCTCCAGTACATCGCCCCGTATGCCGGAACGGCGATGGCCGAATACTTCATGTACGAACTCGGTCAGGACACCCTGTGCGTGTACGACGACCTGTCCAAGCAAGCCGCAGCGTACCGCCAGTTGTCCCTGCTGGTCCGCCGTCCGCCGGGTCGGGAGGCGTACCCTGGTGACGTGTTCTACTGCCACAGCCGGTTGCTTGAGCGGTCGGCAAAACTGGCCGAGAAGTGGGTGATCGTTCCGGCTGACGTTGATGAAACCAAAGTTACCGCCGACTGGGGGGTCAATTCCGCCAGCCACTCGACTGAGAAGCGGGAGCCCGGGTCGGCCGGGATGGTGTACGTGGGGCCGGGCGAGGTCGGCGGGCTCCTTCAGGCCCAACACGATCTGAAGGCCCACTTCCCGGGTCACAAGATCGCCAAGGTGCCGGGGACCGGCGGATCGCTCACTGCTCTCCCGATCATCGAGACGCTCGAAGGCGAAGTGTCTGCGTACATCCCCACGAACGTCATCTCGATCACCGACGGGCAGATTTACCTCCAACCCGACCTGAAGAATGCCGGGGTGCTTCCTGCGGTGGATGTCGGGATCTCGGTCAGCCGGGTGGGTGGTAACGCCCAGATCGCGGCCATGAAGCACAAGACCGTGGCCGGTGGCCTCAAGCTGACTCTCGCCCAGTTCCGCGAGTTGGAGGCATTCGCTCAGCTTGGGACGGACCTCGACCCGGCCACCCAGAAGCAGCTCGACCGCGGGGGTCGGATGGTCGAGATCCTGAAGCAGGGCCAGTACAAGCCGATGAATGTGCTGGACCAGATTCTGATCATCTACGCCGGCAATAGCGGCGCACTCGACAAGGTCGACCGCCGAAAAGTGCGAGCGTGGGAGGAGCAGTTCCTGCGGTTCGTGAAAGACCAGAAACCCGAGGTACGAGTTCTCCTCGCCAAAGAGAAGAAGATGACGGACGAGGTGATCAAGCAGTTGGATGCCACGATCGAGGCATTCAAGCCGCTGTTCCGGGAGTAGCTATCAGTTGTCAGTTGTCAGTTGTCAGCCAGACCAAATTCAGTCGAGTAATGCGACCGGCAGAAGGAAGTTTACCGACCGCTGTGGAGTTGCTGACGGGGATTGGAGCCCCGAAGGGGGCGTCGGAAAATAGCCCAGGGTCGAGCCGGGTTTCCGGCGAAACCCTGGGAGCGGAGTGTGTTTCACCTGCCGTCAAAAAATGACCAGTGAGACGAGGACTGCGGTCGGGGAAACCCCACCACCTCCCCGGGCTGGGGACCGCTAACACGAAGAAAGGGGGATGGCCGAGTTCGTCTGGATCGACTGGAACCTCGCCAAAATCGACGCTCACGCCCTGTCCCCCGACGAGGTCGAATTTGCCTGGGAACACCGGGTGGACGTGGCGCAGTGGGACGACCCCAACCCGGGAGTTGAGAGCTATGGCCGAACTCCTTCCGGTCGGTGGGTGAAGATCATCTGGCGGTACAACGGCATTGGTGACAGCGACCTGATCTTCGTCATCACCGCGTATCGTGTGCCCAGGGTTCCCACCGGTTAGCTGCTCCCAGAAGGTCGCTGACCTGACTGGCTTCGTGAAGATGGTGAGCGAGCACTCGTACCCTGTCCAAGTCAGAATGGCGAGTTTAGCGAAGGCGGCCCCGGTCGGAAACTGGGGATTACAGAACGACCCCGGAGGGGTCGCAGCAATTAGCCGGTGGTCGAGCGCAGCTCTACCACCGGGGGCGGTAACGGTGACAATCGCGAGAACACGAATTGACCCTCGAGCAGCGCTCTGCTGGGGGAGGCCGGGGTGTGTCGGGTTGGGGTGGTTGCACTCGCAAACCGATGGTGTCGCTGCGCTCAACCACCGGCTAATTGCTTCGACCCCTCCGGGGTCGGGGTGCATGACTGATCCCGGGCCGCTATGTATGATGGTCGAATTGGCTGACAACTGATCACTGAGAACTTTTTTCATGGCCAACCTGCGTGCCCTCGTCAAGCGGCGGAAAGCCGTCCGGAACATCCGGAAGATCACGAGAACGATGGAGCTGATCGCGACCGCCCGGTTCAAGAAGGCGCTCGACAGGGCGTCCGAGGCGGAGGCGTACACCCGCAAGATCGCGGAACTGGCAGCTGATCTCAGCAAGAATGCCGGTGAGGTCAGCCACCCGCTCCTGGCGGTCCGGCCAGTCAAGAAATCGCTCCTGCTGGTAATCACCTCGAACCGTGGCCTTTGTGGTGGGTACAACGGGAGTGTGCTGCGCGAAGCCGTCGGAGCCACCCGCAAGCTGAACGAGGCAACCACCCCGTTTGATCTGGAAGTTTCCGGTAAGCGGGGGATGGCGTTCTTCAAGTTCCAGAGGATTCCCCGGACCCAGGAATACACGCAATTCGAGGACAAGCCCGCATACGACGATATCGACGTGATTGGCAACCGATACATCGACCTGTTCGTCTCGGGCCAGATCGATCAGGTGCAAGTGGCCTACACGAAATTTTTCAGCATCGGGCGTCAGGCGGCAGTGGTGGAGACTCTTCTGCCACTCTCGTCGGTTGCAACCGAGAGTCGCAAAGCGGGACCGACCCCGCCTCCGGATGCGACTGCGAAAGTCGACTACGAGTTCCTCCCGGAGGCTGCGGGTATCCTCGAAGAGTTGGTCCCGGCCGCGTTCAAGGCCCGGTTGTTCAAGTGTTTCCTGGATGCAGCGGTGAGCGAGCAGATCGCCCGGCGGGTGGCCATGAAGGCGGCCACCGAGAACGCCGGGGATCTGATCAAGGACATCACACGGGTCTACAACCGGACCCGCCAGGCGAACATCACCAAGGAGATCAGTGAACTGATCGCGGGATCCGAAGCCTTGAAGTGATCGGGGGTGGCCGATGCGACGGGTCGTTGGGGTGATTCTGGTCGTCCTTGCCGTCGCTGGCCTGCTGAGCTTCCTGTCGTTCTCGGTGGTCACCCATGTGACCGGCACCCAGACCGAGCAACGGCGGACAAGTTGGTTATGGTTCGGGCTCCCGTGGCGGTGGTACGACTCCCGAACAGTCACTGTGACCGAGGGCGATAAGTCGGAGGTCGAGGAGACGGGCGGGCTGATCCTGCTCTCTCCTGCTTGGCTGATCCTGGTTGGGTCAATCGGGCTGTTCTTTGCCGCCTACCGGATCGACAAGTCGATCCGCCGGGAGCGCGATCGCATGGCGAACGCCCGCCGGAAACTGGCCTTCACAGACCTGAACGAAGTCGTGAAGGACACCGAACACCTGCTCGCGGTTGGGTATGACAAAGCCGGCAACTGGGAGTTGGCGCAGGTGTGCAGGCATTTGGCGGACTGGATGCGGTTCCCGATTGAGGGATTCCCCAGGCCCCCACTGCCGATTCGTCTGATACTGTGGGGGGTGCGGAATACCCTCGGGAAATCCCTGTTCCGGAAGTACGTCGATGGGAACGCGATGCCGGCCGGGAAGCCGACAATGCCACAGACAGTCGCTCTGCCCGGCGGCGACCCGATCGCAGCGGTGGCAGATCTGGGGGCAGCCGTGGAGCGATTCCGGGCTTATACGGGCGAAATTCACGACTCGCCTCTGTTCGGGGCGATGACGAAAGACGATGCAACCCGGCTGCAACTGATTCACTGTGCCCACCACTTGAGCTTTTTGGTGCCAAAGGGATAAGGAATGGTGCATCAACGAGTGTCGTGATTCTGATACATTTGCCGATCTACCCCCCCTGCCCCCCCTTCGAAAGGGGGGGGAGAAAGAAGGTAAGGGGAATGGATGAGCATGCCCCGATCCCAACCGAGTCGAGCAACGGCAGGTTTTCTCCCCCTTTCGAAGGGGGGGGTGAATTGACGAGACCAATAAACCTGACACTCATTGATGCGCTGTTCCTAATGCGGGAGTTGTTGGTCGGGTCGAGTCCCCGAGACGCGACGCAGACCACTGAAATGACTGTCTGGTCACGCAGACTCGACCCGACCTACGAGCGAGGTATTCATGGTCAGCACCCTGAAGAATAGCGGTAAGATCGTCCAGATCATCGGGTCCACATTCGATGTGGAGTTTGATGAGGGGCACCTGCCGGAGATCTATAACGCGCTGAAGATCGATGCGGCCGGTGCGGTGAATATCCACCTGACCGGGGAGGTCCAGCAGCACCTCGGCGGGAGCCGGGTTCGGTGCGTGGCTCTCGGAAGTACCGACGGGCTGATCCGGGGGATGGATGCAGTTGATACCGGGGCTCCGGTATCCGTTCCGGTGGGGCTGGAGACGCTCGGCCGGGTGTTCAACCTCCTCGGCGACCCGATCGATGGCCGCGGCCCGGTGAATACCAAGGAGACCCGCGGCATCCACCGGGAGCCGCCGAAGTTCGACCAACTCTCGCCCAAGTCCGAGGTGCTGGTCACCGGGATCAAGGTGATTGACCTGCTCACCCCGCTAGTCCGGGGTGGTAAGGCCGGCCTCTTCGGTGGGGCCGGGCTGGGCAAGACGGTGATCCTCCAGGAGTTGATCACTCGTATCGCGAAGGAGTACAAGGGGTATTCGGTGTTCGCCGGGGTGGGTGAGCGGACCCGCGAGGGGAACGACCTCTGGCTGGAAATGCAGGAGACCAAGACCAGCGCCGCGGCGGATGCCAAAAGCGTGCTGGAGAGCACCGCGATGGTGTTTGGTCAGATGAATGAGCCGCCAGGCGCCCGGCTACGGGTCGCCCTGTCGGCCCTGACGATGGCCGAGTGGTTCCGCGACAGCACCGGGACCGAGACTCTGCTGTTCGTGGACAATGTCTTCCGATTCTCGCAGGCCGGGTCGGAGGTGTCGGCTCTGCTCGGGCGGATGCCCAGCGCGGTGGGATATCAGCCGACCCTGGCAACGGAAATGGGCGAGTTGCAGGAGCGAATCACCTCGACCAAAAGCGGTGCCATCACATCGGTGCAGGCGGTGTATGTCCCGGCTGACGACCCCACCGACCCGGCACCGGCCAATACCTTCCAGCACCTGGATGCGTTCATCTACCTGGAGCGGTCGATCTCCGAGAAGGGGATTTACCCGGCCATCGATCCGCTCGCCTCGAACAGCCGGTTGCTCGATCCACAGTTCGTTGGGGACCGGCACTTCACCGCAGCGGACCGGGTCAAGCGGATTCTCCAGCGCTATCGCGAACTCCAGGATATCATCGCCATCCTTGGGGTGGAGGAACTGAGCGAGGAAGACAAGAAGGTGGTCGCCCGTGCCCGGCGGATCGAGCGATTCCTCAGCCAGCCGTTCTACGTGGCGGAGCCGTTCACCGGAAAATCCGGGGAGTTCACCAAGTTGGAAGACACGATCCGCAGCTTCGAGGAATTGTGCGATGGGAAGTGGGACGAAGTCCCCGAATCGGCGTTCATGTACGTCGGATCGATCGAGCAGGTTGGCGAGGCCGCCAAGAAGATGGCGACCGCGAAGTAGCTTTCGAGGCCCCGCCTCCGTGGGTGGGGATGAGGTGGTCAATTGGGTGTAACCAGTCGGGCTCGCCCCAAAGCCGAGGTTTTGAGTCCCGAAGGGACGTCAGACAGTAGCCCAGGGCGNNCCTCTTCGAGGCTTCGAGCCCGTTTGGTCACGCCCAGTTCAATCCCGCACCATCACTCTCCCGCCCTCATGGGCGGGGTTCGTCAGGAACCACGCATGGCCAGTACACCCGTGACTGAACCGACTGTCCAGAGCGACGCGAATGCGGACCTGCTCAAAGGGAAGGTCAAATGCGTGGTCGTCACGCCGGAGAGAGCGGTGTTTGAGGGGATCGGGGAGATGGTGATTCTCCCGATGTTCGATGGCGAACTCGGTGTCCTCCCCGGCCGTGCTCCACTCATCGGGCGGCTGGGAGCGGGTGAGTTACGGATCAAAGCCGCGGCCGGAACGACCCGGTTCTTTGTCGAACCGGGATTTGCGCAAGTCCGTGAGAACGTGGTGACAGTCCTGACAGCTCGGGCGCAGAAAGCGGCCGATGTTACCGCGACGATTGTCGAGAAGGCTGCGACCGACGCCGAGGCGATGCCCTACTCCAACCCCATCGAGCGGGCGAATAAAGCCCGCGCCCGGGATCGTGCTCAGGGAATGAAGAAGGTGGCCGCCCGGAATGCGGGGGGCACCCCATCCCCCGCAGCACACTGATACAGTGAAACGACCACTCGACGTTCACTCCCAATACTCCCGCCACCGCGCGCCGAAGCTCGCTTTCAGCTTCTCCAGGTAGGCGTACGTCTTCACCTTCACCATCCAGACGTCCTCGCCGCCAATCCCACCCTTGCATACGACTCCTTCCGCGACGCCATATTTCCCCTCACGCACCGCCTCCAGGAAGGTTCCGGTCAACTTTCCCTCGTAAACGACTCGCGGAGTGTTGAGGTGTCCAAAAGCGGCGACGAACGCCCAAGGCCCGACCGTTCCGAATCCCTCGGCCATCACATCGAACAGCACCACCTCCATCGGGTCGTCGGGGCCGTGTGCCCCGGCGAACGAGTTCGGTCCGACGTACTCGGTGAACACCTTGTCCGCTGGAAACGCAGTGAAACCCGGATCGGTGCGGAGAACCCGTTCGATACCGTCCGCGAGTTGGGCAAGGAAAACCTCCGCTGCCTGTTCGAGTCCAGGGTGTGCAGCCTGGAATTGGGCCACTCCATCGACCGTGAGGTTGAACGCATCGCGACGAGTGCCGAATGCGTGCCAGCTGAAATCTCGATCCCAGTCCCAGTGCAGGTTGGTGCCGTCGATCTTCTCGAAGGCGAGGCACCGCCCTGCCGGGGCGTCCTTGCTGCCAGGGATTTTCGGGTAGTGGAGCATGTCGCCACCAGTTGGGAGGTCGAGTCTCCGTGAGCGACATCCGAAAGCATCCGAGGGTTCGCGAACGAGAAGGGCTCAGGGGGGCGCGGTGCATGGACAGCTCCCTGCGTCCCAGGGTTGCGCCCGAGGACGGGCTCCCCCCCTGCGCGATTTTCCGACGCGCTATTCGGGGCTCCAATCCCGACCAACTGCTGAACATTGACGCTGGGTCAATTTCCTTTGGCCGGTCGATTTCCCAGCATCGGCAGTCCCCATCACAAATCGGGAAAATCTGCTGGGTGACTCTTGCAGGAATAGACATTCCTTCTTTATCATGGCATTCCATCGTGCGAGACCATGTCCCACGATTGGGGGGCGATCCCCCGATGACGCAGACCGACCTCGTGATCGGCAGACCACAATCCGGGCAGGCAACTGTCTGATCGATTCCCCAACGCCATTTTCCGGAATCCTCCGATGAAATACTTTCTTGCCGGATTCGCACTGATCGTCACTGCGGGAATGCTCGTTTCGCAGCAAGACGGGCCGGAGAAGGACAAGTCGGCTGTCCCCAAGCCACAACGAGTGCCTGCCATCCGCTTCAACCCGAATTCGACGGCAATCGTCGGAGCGAGCGGCGACACGATCGCGGTCGCGGTGTCAGCCGACGGCAAGCGGATCGCCAGTATCGGGAACGCTCTCAATCCCTCTTCAGGTTACCTCAGCGTCATCGAAGTCCCGAGCAAGAAAGAACTGCTTTCGATCCGGGTTTCCCGGCCCACCAATTCGGTCGGCATCTCGCCCGACGGAAAATCCGTTGCGTTCGCGAGTCAGCTTGGTGATCTGAAACTTCTGGGAACGGACAGCGGCAAAACACTTTTTTCGAAGAAACTCGATGGCTCCGCCCGCGTTGCTTTTGCACCGGACGGGCGATCACTCGCTACGATCACACAGGCGAAGACAGTGCAAATTTGGGACGTTCCCTCGGGTGAAGAGATGGCCAAATTATTCGGCGCGACCACACCTTTGCTTTGCGTCGCTATCTCCCCGGACGGCAAGAAACTCGCTGCTGGCGGCGGCGATCAACGGCAAGACAACCTCAGCGGCACCATCTACGTTTGGGATATCGCGACGCAACGGTTGCTCCGGAAACTGGAATCGAACGCGCCGGCACTGGTTTGGTCCATCGCATTCTCGCCAAACAGTACTCATATTGCCGGAGCGAGTTTTGATAACCAGGTGCGGATCTGGGATGTCGTGAACGGGCAAATGAAAACAGTTCTGATGCCAGAGGAACGACTGTTCGGGCTGGCGTTCTCGCCAGCCGAGCGAACTCTGGCCGGTGTCATGGGCGGCGGCACCATCCAACTCTGGAATGCGGATTCCGGCGCGGAGATCGGTGTCCTCACCGGGAAGGAGGAGGATTGCCGCTGTGTGGCGTTCTCCGAAGGCGGCAAAAAAATCGTCACTGGTGGCAATCCGCGATCGGTGAAACTCTGGGATGTGGCCAGCAAGAGAGAAATTGCCACGTTGCGCCAGGATGAACGGATTGCGAGCCTGCCGGTTCCGCTGGCGATGGCTGCGACGAGCGACAATTCGCTCATTGCGCTGGCGACGGAAGACAGGGGCGTTATCCTTCGCGATAGTCACAGTGGAGAGATCAAAGCCACACTGAAAGGCCACGAGGATGCAGTCACCTGCGTTGCTTTCAGCCCAGACGGCAAGACCCTGGCTACCGGCAGCGCCGACAAGACAATCAAACTCTGGGATCTCGCGACCAATCAGGCTCGCGCGACACTCCGGGGACATTCAAACTGGGTCTATGCGATCGCGTTCAGTCACGATGGCAAGACACTAGCCAGCGGCGGGTACGACAAGACTCTCAGGCTGTGGGATGCCCAGACCGGCCAGGAGAAGGGCACGATCCCAGCGCGTGGCGGAGCGGTGCGGGCCGTCGCTTTCAGCCCGGACGACACGACCATTGCGAGTGGTGGTAGCGACCGTTTGGTGAAGTTGTGGAATCTCCCGGGCGGAGAGCTGAAGTTCGCTATCCAAGGACACGAGGGAGCGGTTCGCACCCTCGCCTTCTCCACGGACGGTAAGACCCTCGCCAGCGGCGACGAGGATGGGTTCGTGAAACTGTGGGATCCTGCCGCAGGAACGGAACTCGTTGCCACGACGAAAGAGCACACCGAGGTGGTGACCGTGGTCGCATTTGCGGGAGAGCGCACTGTGCTCAGCGGCGGTTCGGATGGCACAATCCGCCAGTGGGACGCCGCGACTGGCGAGATGATCGGTGCGTTTAAAGGACACCAAGGCGGCGTTAGCGGAATTGCCGTTGCCACCGGTGGAGGGGAATTCCTCTCCACGGGAGCCGATCGCATCGTCAAGCGATTCCGGCAGGCCACCTCCGGCCCAGTTCATCGCTTCGCGGGACACACTGGCGTGGTCCAGTGGGTGTCCTTTTCGCCGGATGGCCGGCGGTTCGTCTCGTGCGGTAACTGGCCCGAAGGCGACAAAACGCTCCGTATCTGGGATCTCGAAAAGCAGACAGAAATTCTCCAGATTAAACATCCTGGCCAGGCTGCAAACGCTTTGTTCTCGCCCGATGGTCGGTCTATTGCTTCGGCATCGGGCGACTCACATGCCTACCTTTGGGATGCGACGACAGGCGACCTGCTCTGCTCGTTCACGGGTCACAAGGCGGGCGTCAATGGACTGGCGTTCAACGCCGATGGCTCGCGGCTCTTGACGAGTGGCGCTGACAAGACCGTCCGTGTCTGGGACACGACCACTTTGCGTGAGGTGCAGAAATTTACCGGTCACACGGACATGGTCCGCCGCATCGTGGTGCACCCCGACGGAAAGCATGTACTCTCCGCGTCACATGACGGTTTTGTCCGCATGTGGGAACTCGCTACTGCGAAGCAAGTCAGAGTCTTTAAATCGTCAGACCGATGGGCCAATTGCGTGGCCGTTTCAAAGGATGGCAAAGTCCTCGCCACAGGCGGAAATAGCCTTGATGTGTTCGACATTGAGACGGGCAAGAAACTCATCGCGTGTATCGGCCATCAAGGCGGCGTCACACACGCCGCCTTCTCTGCCGACGGCAAGCGAATTCTTTCCAGCAGTTACGACGGCACAGCCCGCCTCTGGGATCGCGAGACCGGTCAGGAACTCTACCGGTTCCGAGATCATCGCGAGGTGCTCTGGGTCGCGGCCTTCTCGCCGGACGGCAAATGGATCCTGACCGGTGGTGGCGGTGCCCGCAACAACGAGGATACATGGAGCAAGGGCATCGACCACGACGTGCGGCTCTGGAGAATGCCCGATGAGAAAGCGATAGCCGTTTTTTCATCGGAGAGGTAGGTCACTTGAATCAGAGCAGTTCGTCAGTTGGATTCGGTCGGCATCTCCCCGCAGCCGTACCGAATTCGTCATTTCCCATGAACATTCCTCTTCTCCGTCAGTCGGAGCGGCTGGTCACCGTTGTCAGAATCGTCTGCTCGCGCTCGGCGAGTAGACGGCCCTGCCAGTTGAGCAAACGGCGGTAGATCCACACCGAGATGCCCAGGCTGATCAGCGACAGCACCAGCGACACCGGCAGCCCATGCATGTCCGCGGCCTCTGCGAGAATCGCCTCGACACCCGCCGGAATCATTCCCGGGAGCCCGACGAGGAACATGAAGGCGATCATCGCCACCAGTTGCGACAAGACCACACTCAGGCCCGGTCGAGCCCCCTTCAGCGATCCCGACGGGACGGCGAAGGGAGCCAGGATCGCACAGGTGTTCCCTATCAGACAGTACGGGAGATACATCATCAGGAGTTGAATTAACGTCGCCAGGATTTGGTCAAACCGTATCCCGAATGCAAACCCAATCCCGATCCCGACAAGGGCTCCAAGTCCCAGTATCAGTGGGGCGAGTGCCAGGTTCTTCCCCAGGAGAATTTCTCGCCGCGGGGCCGGGCTGAGCACAAAGGCCCGGAACCCGTCACGGTCGTAGCCAAACAGGTTCGCCGCCAGTTGCATGGTGATTCCCAGCAGAAACCCGACCACCCACACCGCGACCAGCGGCCCGACCCAGTCCGGGACAGGGAAAGAGTGTGTCTTGATCGTGAAGAAGGCTGCGGCCATCGGTCCCAGGGCCACCACCGGCACAATCAGCATCATCTTTGCTTCTGGTGCCCGCAGGAGCGAACGGAGCCCCGCCATCGCCACCACGGACGCATACTCCGATACCCAGGGGAGTCGCCATTCTACCATGCGGGCCTTCGCGTCTGGTCGGATAGCCACCGCGACCACCTTCCGGCGGCGATCGGAACCCGTTCCGCCCGCTGTGTACATTCGAACAGTCGCGCGATATCCCCGCCACAGGCTCCCCACCCCAATCAATGCGAGCCCGCACCCGCCCAGTAGCGCAGGAAGAACATGCCCCACCGCGAGGTCCGCCGCGCCCAGCGGCAACCACCCCGGCGGAATCACGCTGTTGACCAGCCTGGTGATCGATTCCACTTCGGTCCCCGTCTCGGACACCTGCTGGAGCCGTGCGGCTGCTACCTCCTGGGTCACCTCCTGGTTCCGTCGGAGGTACTCTTCCGGGCTTATTCCCCCGGCCTGGAATTGCTCCCGGAGTTCGGTTTGCCGCCGGGTCACTTCGTTGCCATCCGCAACTGTCGAGTCCCATGGACGGATGAGGTTGAGCAGATTCGGTAACTGAGACAGCAGAATGAACACCGAGGTGAACAGAACGATCACCAAGCGGCGACGCCGCGGGTTCACCATCATTGCCGATAACCACCCCTGGAATTGGTAGGTGAGCGCCGTGACCGCGAGGACAAACGCAGCCAGTAGCGGCAAAGCCAGGAGCATCTCCGCTCCGGCATGATAGACCTGCCCCAGAATCAGTCCGGTCATTCCCGGAAGAAATAAAACCAGCGTAAGACTGAAAAATGAGCTGAGGTAATTGACGAGATAAGCACCGGCCGGCGACACAGGGAGCTGCAACACCTTGTCCAGTGCCAGCCCCTCTGATCGCTGCAAGTCGGCGAGTAAGCCGATCATCCACGTGAAGAGGAAAGCCAACACGATCCCATCCCACACGTAGAGCCGAACCGAGGACGACAGCTCCGGCATCACTGCCGCGCCGAGCACAATCCCGGCCACGAACAGCGCAGCGGAGACGACCAGCCCGGCTATGGCCAGAATCGCGGTCAGAACCGAGTTCAAGGTGCCGGCTCGCTTCGCCTGGTTCACCCGGATCCGCCAGCGGAGCCAGAGGAATGCCCGAAGGTGTTCGATGTTCACGATGGGGGGGCCTCCAACCAGTCGAGTTTCGGGGAGTCGGTCGCGTTGGCTCCCGCCGCCTTGAGAAACTTGTCCTCAAGCGTCCCCCCCGCGCGGATCTCGGCCATCGCCGCTTGCTCCACGAGTTTCCCCTGGACAACAATCCCCACGTGAGTGCAGAGTTTCTCGACGAGATCGAGGACGTGCGACGTGAGAAAGACTGTCGACCCACGGGCGACAAACCCGGCGAGCAGATCGCGGATCACCCGGGAGGTCACCGCGTCTACACCTTCAAACGGCTCGTCCAGGAAGAGTAACTCCGGCGCAGCGATCAGAGCCGCAGCGAGTGCAAGCTTCTTCCGCATCCCGTGGGAATACTCCAAAGCGAGTTTGTTTTCCTCATCGGTCAGGTCGAGCAGCGAGAGGAGCTCGCTGGTGCGGGTCCGGATCGTGTCGCGGGGGAGGAGGTGCATCCGGCCGATGAATGTGAGGTATTCGCGGGCGTTCAACTGGTCGAACAGGGCAAGATTCTCAGGAACGACACCGACATGCCGCTTGGCGTCCAGAGCCTGGGTCCGATCGAGCATGTTCCGGCCCAAAACGTTGATCTCCCCGCGAGTGGGGGCGAGCAAGCCGGTGAGCATCTTGATGGTAGTCGACTTCCCGGCCCCGTTCGGGCCGAGGAACCCATAAAAAGTCCCGCGCTCGACCTGCAAGTCGATCCCGTCGACCGCGCGGAAGTCACCGAACGTTCGGGTCAACTGGCGGGTCTCGATGGCCAGACTCATACGTACTCCAGGACGGAACAGACGGCCTGTGATATGACTCCGCTGAGCCTATCTTATCTCAGGGGGAGAGGATCGGTCGAACGGGAGGGCGAGGCTTCTGCCGAGCCGTGTGAGTCGTGCCGCTCGGCAGAAGCCTCGCCCTCCCGTACGTTTGTCAAACTCGTCTATGCGTACATGTGACATCCCTGCCGGGTTGGTGTATGAGACTGGTATAGGGATGCGCGCTGGGGTTGCAGGGGGTGGACGGGAGGGACCGAGTGACAGAAGGGAATCACGAAAGCACGAAAGACGAAATGGCGGTGTTGCTGGGGGAATGGACGGGAGGAACCGGGTGACAGGGCAGCGGGAAACGTCGACCCGCTGGGGTCATTCTCCGAGCAGTTGCCGCAACACCTCCGGTGGGGCGGGCCGGTAGCTGTGGGGTTCGATCCCCGCCGCAGCACGGCCCTGGCTCAGGCTTCGGACATCGTTCGCGTAGGTGAACAAGTTGGCGAGTGGGACCGTCGCCATCACTTCGGACACCCCCGTTGAAGGGGAGGTCGTGTCCTCAATGAACCCCCCCCTAGCGCTCAGGTCTCCAAGGATGTTCCCGAGGAACTGGTCCGGGGTCGTCACCGTGACTTTCATGATGGGTTCGAGCAACTGCACGTTGTCTCGGGTCGCTTCGCGGTACGCCTGCACAGCCGCCGCAATGAATGCATCCTCACTGGAGAGTTGTGGATCAAACTGGGCATCGAAGATCCGGGCCTGCGCATCCATCATCGGATAGCCAAGCTCTCCCGTTTGGAGGGCGTCAGTGAGAGCCCGCTCAGCCGCAGCGAGGAAGGCCACCGGTGTCGGATTCAACTCCTGGCTGACCGCCATCATCACCGTCACCGGCTTCTCTCGCGTGTCGTTTGTGAAACCGACACTCAGCCGTGCAAACGCAGGTTTGTCACCCAGTTTGTCGACCGCGATCTCCACTCGCCGTGGTTGACGGAGCATCTCCCGATAACTCACGCGAGGCTTCCCAACCCGCACTTTGAGCCGGAAATCCCGCTCCAGGCGGTGCCGCTTGACCTCCAGATGGAGCGTCCCCATCCCACTCATTAACGTCTGTCCGGTGTCTTTGTTCGCCTTGACCTTGAACGTCGGGTCTTCAAGTTGAAGGATGTCGAGCGCCATCTCGATCTTGTCCTTGTCCCCACCACTTTCCGGCTCGATCGACTGGCTGACGACCGCCTCGGCGAAGGTGATCGCCTCCAGTAGGATTGGAGATTGGGTGTCGCAGAGCGTGTCCCCCGTGACCGTGTCCTTCAAGCCGATCACACAGACGATGTCGCCTGCGGGTCCGTTCTCCACTTCCTCCAGCCCACGGGCTGGGTCGGCGTGGACGTGGAACAACTTGGCGATGTTCTCCTTGATGTCCTTGCCCGGGTTGTAAGCCCGCATATTGGGCTTCATCACCCCGGAGTAGACGCGGACAAAGAACCGGTGTCCGTTCGGGTGCCACGCAGCCTTGAACACCAACCCGCAAAACGGCTCCTTCGGGTCGGGTTTTCGTTTCTCCTCCTTGTCCCGGGCTTTCGGATTGGTTCCGATCACGGCCGGCCTGTCGATCGGGCTGGGCAGGTAATGCGTGATCGCATCCAGCAAGGGCTGGATACCGATGTGCTCCCGCCCTGACCCGCTCAGCACAGGGTAAATCCGCCGACTCAGACATTGCTCGCGCACGAGTTGTCGCACCTTGGCCGGGTCAGGTTCCTGCCCCTCCAGCACTGCCGAGGTGATGAGATCCTTATCGTCGCTCTGAGTCAGCACATCGAATAACAATTCGCGGTACTTCTTCGCCAGGTCCTGGTTCTCCTCAGGGATGTCGGCCGTCCGGACAGTCTTCCCGAGATCCCCAGCGTCAAAGAAGAGGGCCTTCATCTCGATCAGGTCGATTACGCCCCGGAATGGACTGGGGCTGTCCGATGGTCCACCGTGCCCGATCGGGATGACCACGGGGACCGGTCGCCCCTGAGTCGCGAAGTCGGGGGTGAGCCGCTGGTGGATGCTCTCCAGTGTGCGGGCGAAGTTCGCACCCACCACATCCATCTTGTTCACCAGCACCAGCCGAGGCACACCGTATTTGTTGGCTTGCCGCCAGACGGTCTCGGATTGAGCCTCGACCCCCTTCTGGCCGTCGAAGACAACCACCGCCCCGTCGAGTACGCGCAACGACCGCTCGACCTCGGCGGTGAAATCCACGTGTCCGGGGGTGTCGATGAGGTTGACGGTGTATCCCCGCCACTCAAATGGGATACACGCCGAATAGATGGTAATCCCCCGCTGCTGCTCCTCGGGGTCGTAGTCGGTTTCAGTCGTGCCCTCATCGACCCCACCGAGCTTGTGTTTGGCTCCGGAGTAGTACAGCAGGTGCTCGGTGGTGGTCGTCTTCCCGGCGTCGATGTGCGCGATCACGCCGATGTTCCGGACCTGCTTCAAGTTGTCGGATTTACTCTTGGCCATGAGTGTCGTCCCGCCCCCAGGGCGTCAGCCCTGGGCGAATATCCACCGCCCCGTCAGGGCGGAAAACCACCAGATTGAGGCGAATAGCGTGTGAAGATCTCCCCAGCGAACTCACCCGCACCTACATCGGGATTCGTCGGGGCCGCCCTCATCCCGTTCAACTTACGGAATGGGAGGTTAGACACATTGGGGCTTCCCCCGTAACGGTTTGGTTACCAGACCAGCCGTTTCGGTAGGAAACCCCAATGATCAAGAATCTTAGGCCCTTGGCCACAGTTCAGCAAACCCTCTTTACCACACAGGCGGACGAACTCGCCCGAGACGTGGGGTTGGTCCAACGTGACCGCAAGCTCACTGGCCCTGTTCTCGCTCAGACACGCGTTTTCGGTTCGCCGGCTCGTTCTACCGGGCCATCACCCTCCCGCAAGCCGCGGATGCCGAGAAGGTGTCGGCCACAAGTGCCAACGGTGTGGTCACCATTATCGTCCCGAAGGAGGCCGAAGCCCAACCGAAGAAGATTGCCGTCACCCCCAAGAACTGAACCCCCTTACCTCGTCGAACACCGCATGAGACCGCCAGTGGTCTTGGAGTGGTGGCACATCTGTGGAGAGAACCCATGAAGACAGAAGCGAGCTGAAGCGTGACGAGGAAAACGAGTTGAAGTGGGAACCGAGCGTGAACGAAGCCCACATCGGGGTCGGCGCCAAGGACGGGGTTGTCACCCTTTCCGGCCATGTCCCTGCGTTCGCGGAGAAGTACGCAGCCGAGAAGGCGGCCAAGCGGGTGTATGGCGTCCGGGCTGTGGCCGACGTACTGGAGTCAAGCTTCCCGGCAGCAGTAACGGGGTTGGGTAGCTGGGGACTGAAGTGGTGAGCGGAGGAAGGGGTGTCGCATTCCGCGCTCAGTCGGTTGGAATCCTCTCTTCATCCGTGCGGGCTGTATCCTCTCCCAGCCCGTACCGATCGATCAGTCGGTAAAGGCTCCGTCGGCTCATCCCGAGGGCTTTCGCTGCCTGTACCTTGTTCCCACCCATCCGCCGCAAGATCTCCGCGACGTGCCGCCGCTCGACTCCGTCCAGGGCGTCCGGGCTTTCCGGTGCCTGGGCGTCCGTCGACTGCGGGGCTGCCGAAATGAGGTTTTCCGGCAGATCATCCTTGGTGATCGTGTCCCCCTCGGCCAGGATCTGAGCACGTTCCAACACGTTGGCCAACTCCCTGACGTTTCCGGGCCAGTTGTACTGGCAGAGTAATCCCATCGCGGTCGGGTCCACTGTATACAGGGCCTTTCTGATTTGCCGGGTTCGTAGCATGTGGTCGATCAAGAGCGGGATGTCCTCCCGTCGATTTCGCAGTGGAGGCAGTATGACAGTGATGATGTTAAGTCGGTAGTACAGATCCTCCCGGAACCGACCCGCCTTCTGCTCATCCTCCAGTGGCTTATTCGTCGCTGCCACCACCCGGACGTCGGCCTTCCGCTCCTGGGTGCTACCGACTCGCCGGTAGTGCCTGTCCTCCAAAACTCGCAGGAGCTTTGCCTGGAGGGCTGGGGACATCTCCGCGACCTCGTCGATGAAGAGCGTTCCCCCTTCGGCCACCTCGAAGAGCCCGGGCTTGGCCCGGTCGGCTCCGGTGAAGGCTCCCCGTTCATGGCCGAAGAGTTCGCTCTCCAGGAGGTGTTCCTGGAGCGTTGCGCAGTTGATCGTCACGAGTGGGTTGGCCTTCCGCGGGCTATTGCCGTGGATCGCTCGCGCAACCAACTCCTTTCCGGTCCCACTCTCCCCGCGCACCAGGACCGTGGTGTCAGTCCCGGCGACCTTCTCGATCATCTGGAGCACCTTGCGCATCAAGGGTCCTTCACCGACAAGATGATATCGGGGGGACTCAAAGGTGAGCCGTTCGACGAAACTCCGCAGCCGCACGTTTTCGACTCGCAGCCGACGAACTTCCATCGCCCGATCCAGCGTCGGGAGGATCTGCTGGAGGCGAAACGGTTTCAGGATGTAGTCGAATGCCCCGGTCTTCATCGCCTCCACGGCTGTCGAGATGCTCCCCTGGCCGGTCATGATGATCCCGACCAGGTTCGGGTCGATCACCAGAGCCTGTCGGAGCAATTGGATGCCGTCGATCCCGGGCATCATCAGGTCGGAGAGTAGCAAATCGAACTCCCCCGTACGGAGGGCGTTCAGGCTGGCGGCCGGCTCGGCGAAGCCGGCGACCTCGAACCCCTCCTCTCGGAGTGACTCGCATAAAGCCGTCATCAATTCGACCTCGTCATCGACGATGAGCAGACGACCACGTATTACTGGTGTGGGCATGGAACTCTCGGGAGCCTCGGACAAGGTGGGTTTGTAAGGTCAGCCGACATGAAGGCCGGCAACGTTTGTGTCGGGGCGAACCGGGAGCGTGATGCGGATCGTTGTCCCTTCACCCAGGCGGCTCTGGACCTCGATCGTCCTCTGGTGCTGCTGGACGATCCGGCGGCAGATTGCCAGCCCGAGGCCCGTCCCCTTCCCCTCGGGCTTGGTCGTGAAGAACGGCTCGGTCACCCGTGGGAGGAGTTCCAGGGGAATTCCTGTGCCGGTGTCCTCCACTTCGATCACCACCGCTGGCTGGCCAGCCGCAAGTTCACCCGACCGGACGCGGGGGATCAGTCGGCCACCGTTCGGCATCGCATCGGTGGCGTTAGTGGACAGGTTCAGCAGGACCTGTCGGAGTTGTTGTCGGTCGGCGTAGATCATCGGCACCCCAGGTGCGAAGTCTGGCTCGACCCGGATCTGGTGTTTCCGCAGATGGTACTCGACCAGTTCGAGCGTCCGGCGGATTTCCTCGCACACGTCCACGGTCGAAACTTGGTTCACTCCGGCCCGGCTGAACTGGAGCAGATTACCCACCAGTCGGGCCATCCGCTCGACCTCCTGCTCGACGATTTCCAAGGATCGGCGGCGGGGGTCTTCTGGTGGGGTCTTGGCCAGCATCGCCTCGACCCGCAGACTAACGGTGCCTAGTGGGTTATTCAACTCGTGGGCAATGCTCGCGGCCAACTCCCCGACTCCGGCAAGCCTCGCTGCCTGCCAGAGTTGCTGAGTCGTTGCCCGCAACTCCCTGGTCTTCTCCCGCAGCGACTCCCGGTCCCGCCGGTGCTCAGCAATTCGGCGGAGGCGGGTCCGTAGCTCATCCGGGTTGATCGGTTTGAGGATGTAGTCAGCCGCTCCGAGTCGAAACGCTGCAATTGCCGCCTGCAAATCGGCGAATCCCGTGACGATCATCACCGCCGCGTCCGGTGCAAGTCGACGGATGTGGGGGAGAAGATCCTCGGCCGTCCCATCTGGGAGCTTGCGGTCGAGAATGACGACTCCGTACTCCGCCCAGTGGTCCCGGGCCAGTGCCTCAGCCGCTGTGGCAGCGACATCGACCTGATAACCGTCTAGTTCAAGGATGTCGCGGAGGTTCTGCCGGGTGTCCGCATCGTCATCAACCATCAGAACGGTGAACGGCGTGGACTCACTCATCGGCGGTCCCCTCGGCGTGCGCCCCCGGCCCGTCGGGCGACTTGTGGGTCAGCCGCTCTACCGTGGCCAACAACCCAGCCACATCAAACGGCTTGTAGCAGACGGCGTCGGCCCCCTCCCGGAGAACTTGCTCAACCATTCCGCCGGCTTCGCGGGGGTAGCCGGTGATCAGGATCGTGTGGGCATCGGGGTTGGCCTCCCGTACCGCGTGAAACACCTCCGCCCCGTCCCCGTCCGGCAATCGCATGTCGATCAACACAACTCTGTATGCTTGCTCCCGTGCCCGTGCAGCGGCCACGCAGGAGTCGTTGGCGAGGCACACCCGGAACCCCCGCTCTCGGAGTAAGTCCCAAAGGGTTGCGCTCAAATCCGGGTCGTCGTCCACCACCATTACCAGCGGTTGGCCGATGGCCTCGTCTACCAAGGCCAGGAGCCTGGGAAGGTCGACCGGCTTGGCCAGCACTTGCCACGCCCCCGCGGTGAGAGCCTGCTCCCAAGTTGCGGTATTCGTGTACGCGGAAACGATCATCGCCACTGTCCCGGCCCGCTCCTTCTTGATCTGGCGGTAGAGTTCCAGCCCGTCCATCCCCGGCATCCGGAAATCGAGCAGGGCCACATCATAGGGGGTCCGGCGGACTAACTCCAACGCGGCCATGCCGTTTGATGCGGTATCAACCCGATATCCCAGGTCACCGAGGATGTCAGCCAGGTTCCGGCAGATGTCCTCGTCGTCGTCCACCACGAGGATGGACCGAGAGCTCTGGTCGGTACTCACGAAAGCCCCCTCTCGGCAGCAGTGAAGCGGACGGTAAACGTGGTGCCGACACCGGGCTGGCTCTTCACCGTCATGCTCCCTCGGTTCGTCTCCAGGATCGCCCGGGATAGCGCTAGCCCGAGCCCCAACCCCTTCGCTTTAGTCGTAAACAAGGGCTCCGCGATCCGTGCCAACTGGTCCGGCGGGATCCCCACCCCGGTGTCGGCGACGGACACCTCAACACACCCGCTGACTGCTTGCCCGGAGAAGGTCAGGGTGCCACCCCCGGGCATCGCATCTCGGGCGTTGCGGACCAGGTTGGACAGGACGATTCGGAGTTGGTCCGGGTCGACCAGCACTGGCGGCAGGTCGGCCGGCCAATCGTACACCACCTGGATGCCAGGAGGGAGGGGATTCTCCGCGACCGCCTCCTCGGCACACCGCCGGACATCGATTGGCTTCAGGTCGGGAATGGGCATCCGGGCGTAGTTGGACAGGGTCGTGATCACCCGGTCCGCGATGGTGACCTGTTGCTCGACTCGCCGCAGATGCTCGGTTGTCTTCTCCGGGGTGGGGTTACGAGCGTTGAGCAGGTAGTAGACCGAGGTTTTGATGACGTTGAGCGGGTTGCGTAGCTCGTGGGCCACCCCGCTCCCAACCTGCCCGATTGCTGCGAGCCGGTCGGCCCGTTGCTGGCGGGCCAGATACTCTGCCTGATACGCATCCTCGATCCCGGCCAGATCCAAATCGAGCAACTTGTTGAGTGATCGGATGGTGGCGACCAGACCAGACCGGTCCCCCGGCCAGACCGCGCCGAGGGCCGCGATCAGGCCATCACGGAGGCGCGACAGGGCGACGTTGGTGTACACCTGATCGAGCCCGATCTCGACATGCCGCCGCCCAACCTGAAGTCGCCGTTCGATGTACCCGGTATCGTACGGCCCGGACAGAAGCTCTCGAACCCATCGGACGAGCGAGCCCTTGAGGCGGTCAATCTGTTCGGCCCCGCCGGTGATGACCTTGAGGGCATTCGGGTGCCGCTCGATTTCGGCGTAGAAGTCGTCAACCAGCGGGTCGAGGTGGGGGTCGAGAAGGGCGGCCACGGCGCGGACGTTCCGGGCGTCGTCGTCGGTCCAGCCAACGTACCGTTGGAGATCCTGATACCGCTGGAACCAGTCGACCGCTTTCGTCATGGGGCCGTGCCCGGGAGAGGTTGAACCAGAAGCGGAAAGAGATGGGCTGGAAGCGTCGGGGCGATGCACCGTAGGAATCGCTTTAACACGCCGACCAGCACGATCGAATCGACCGGCTTGACCAGGTGCAGATCCATCCCAACCTCCGCCGATCGCTGTCGATCCGCGTCCGACCCGCACCTGGTGAGGGCGATCAGCAGCGGCCTCTTCTCGATGGACTGCACCCGGAGCCACCGAGCGACCTGCCACCCATCCAGGTCGGCAGAAGGACATCTAGGATGGCCACATCCGGAGGGTCATCCGCCGCGAGTGCCAGGGCAACCCCTGCGGTTCTCGCGACAGTCACCCGATACCCATGCGACCGCAGGCATGTGGCCGCGGAGTCAGCCCCATCCTCGGCGTTGCCGACCACCAAGATCGACAAGGAGTGGAAGTCTTCGTCAGACACAGAATAGCCTTGGGGCAAAGAGAGCAGGGTGGCCGACGGCTCCCATGACCCTCGGTCGATAGGCGAACGTGTCGGGAGTGGGCTTCCCGAATACGAATCAACCATCAATCCGCGGCAAAGTGGAGTATTGTGAGTTTAGTGATTATCGACGGTCGGTCCGGCGGAAAGAGTACGAAGGCGTACCAAGACGGAGAGATTCCGGTCGAAAACGGACAGTGGGCCTCGGTCACGATGCCGGAGGATCGAACACCTCCCGGATGGTCTGGCATAACTCGCACATCGCCTCCCTCTTGACCACCTAGTCGAGAACATTCCTCTACCCGAGCAGGTAAGAGCACAATCGGAATTAGCTAGCAGATGAACAATCAATTATTATTGATGTCTGACTTGCTGGCTGAATGACTATTTGGCCGAGTATCGATAAACACGTCGACCAACTGGCCGACCAGAACTTTCTTCTCCCGAACCAATCGATTGTTGGGATCGATCGCATAAATCACCTGGACGACGCGGGTATCGACCCGCTCGGTGTTAGCTCCAGTGAGAGAGGTCTTGGGCACTACATACGGCTCCAGTCGAACAAAGCTCAACGGGACTTCCTCCTGGTTGGCATCGCCACGGATCTTGGCCCGAGCCGGTGCGGAAAGCTTGAGGCGGGGGAGATCTTCCTCATCGATACTCACACGGACATGGATCGGCTGGAGATTGCCCATCAGGATCAAGGATTGCCCACCAAACGTTGAGACATATTCCCCTTCCCTGACATTAATTTGCAGAACCGTGCCATCGACCGGCGCCCGCACACGGAGTAGGGTGAGCTGTGTCTTTGTCTGTCCGGCTTGAGCCTTCGCAAGCTCCAGTTGCGCGACTGAGGTCCGATAGGTCTGCTCCAGCGTGACCATATCCTGCTCGGCAATCGCCTGGGCCGCGAGCATCTTGACACCGCGGTCGCGCTGGTCCTTGTTCATCTCAACTGTTGCCGCGGAGGCCGCCACCTGGGCTTCGTTGACCTTCAATTGCGCCGCCGTCAGACTATCGTCCAGTTCGAACAGAACGTCACCGGCTTTCACCGTCTGGCCGATGCGAATTGGGATCTTGGTGACGACACCGGCCAATTGGGAGCCAACGGCGATGTTACCGGTGCCGCTAGCCTCGGTGGACGGCTCGACCATGCCGGCGCCGGCCACCGTGTCGCCAAATGGTGTCAGTGGTGGCGGGACAGGGGGCGGGGTTTGTGGATCCGGGCGCTGGATGTAGAGCGCGTGTGCGACGGCAAACGCCAGCATCCCGAACGCAAGCAAAGGAAGAACGTATTTTCGAGTCATGGTTAACTCCTTACACTGGGGCGAACAGACCATTCGTGACTTCTGGTTTTACATGCTTTTCCTGGGCAACGCGACCGTCCTCCAGGGTGATGATCCGGTCCGCGAAACCATACACGCGAGAATCGTGCGTCACCGCAACAGCTACTCGGTCCGGTTGCAGAGCAACCTCGCGGATCAACTCCATAATGGCGTGACCTGTGCGAGCGTCAATAGCTGATGTCGGCTCGTCGGCAACGAGTAGGCGGGGTTGATGGACGAGCGCTCTGGCAATGGCCACCCGTTGCTGCTGTCCCCCGGACAGTTGCGAAGGTAACGAGTGAATTCGCTCGCTGAGTCCTACGGACTTCAGAACCTCGATCGCATGTGCCACGGCCTTTGTCTTTGAGTAGCCGTTAATCACTAACGGCACCGACACGTTCTCCGCGGCCGTCAAGGATGGTAGCAGGTTAAATTGTTGAAACACGAACCCGACATTCTTCGCCCGGCAAGCCGCCTTCTCGTGCTTCGACAGACTCTTGATGTCCACTCCCAGGACCGATACGTCCCCATCTGTCGGGTCGAGAGTGCCCGCCAGGATTGAAATCAGGGTGGTCTTGCCACAACCGCTGGGACCGACCAGAAGAGTGAGTTCACCTGGGGAGATGTCCAGGTCCACCCCGCGGAGAGCCCGCACTCGCGCATCGCCTCTGCCGTAGTCCTTGGTCAATCCCTGGCAGCTCACACCCTTTCGCGTTTGGATGCTGGTCGTCATGCGCCCCCCTGGAAAACAACGGCTGGCTCCAGCACAAGCACCCGGCGAATACTCAGCAAGCTGGCCATCATGACGATGAAGATCATGGCGACAGCAGTCACCGCCAGTACCTGCCACGGCAGGAAGAAAGCTAACAACGGCATGGCACTCTGCGAGAAGATGCCGTAGAGCGTCGCCAGCCCCACTCCCACTCCGTAGCCGATGCCGCCAACGACAAACCCCTGGATCAGGATCATGCTAACGATGCGGCGATCGCTCATCCCCATTGCGTTGAGGGTGCCAAACTGCTTGAGATTCTCCACGGTAAACAGATAAAACGTCTGCCCCGCGATAGCGCTGCCAACAAGGAATGCCAGTACAACGGTGGTGCCGAAGTTGAGAGGGATGCCTGTATGCTGGAGATAGTAAGTCATCGTCAATTGCATGAATCCTTCGTTCGTTAGCGCCTTCAGGCCGGTACGGTCATGGATGCGTTCCGCCACATCCGAAGAATCCATTCCGGGTTGGACCTTGGCCAGCACGAACGGCATCAACCGCCCGGTGGGGGTGGGAGGCACAAATAGGGTTGCCTGGCTGAACCGCGTGTAGATGATTGGCATCGTCATAAATGTCTGTGATGCCCGATAGACGCCCACGACGACAGCCCGGCGCTGGTTCATCTCGATCACCTTGCCAGTCCGCAGCGATTCGCCCGGCCACATCTGGTAGAAGCCGGCCTCATCCACCAGGATGGCGTCGGGGATTTGCAGATCCCCGATCTTTCCCACCAGCATGTGAGTCGGCGCCCCCGTCAGGCTGGCGTCATCAAGGCCCATCAGAATGAGGCCCTGGTAAGTGCCGTTGGCCAGTTGGGCTTGACCCTGCCCCCGGTAGAGGTTGACGGCCCAGGCGACGCCAGGGACGCTACGTACGCGGTAGAGATCGTCGTCGGAGATGGGCTTGAGGTCATCAACGTAGCGGACATCGGAGTTCATCACCCAGATGTCGCCGCCGTGTGTATCGCGGATCTGGCTGGTCGTGCGGAGCATCACACCACAGAAGATGGCGCTTTGCTCAGCAATGAGAAAGCAGGCGAAGCTGACGCCGAAGACGATGGCGAAGTACTTGCTTTTGTCACCCATCAACATCTTTAAGGCGATCCAGGTCACGGTTTCTCCTTTCTCCCGATCTCTAACCAGGGCTGAAACGTCGTGATGGAGCCACGAGAGATCCGCGATGACAGGTAGTAATAGCTGCGAAAGCAAGTCGTAGGCCAATCGAGCAAAGGACTGTGAAAGCTCATTTGGAAATTTTGGTGGTTCTGGTATCTGATGTCTCCGGCCTTGCCGGTGTGGCTTCTCACGTCGAGTCGAGGCGTAGTCGGCGCGATAGAGGAGTGAGCGGATACTCCTGCGAGTGTGTGGAATCGCCCGAGCTAGTCACACCATCCCCAACGGGCCGAGTCGTTTTCCTGATCGGGCTGGTCCTTTCGGAGCGAGGCCGATCCATGTGTCCCGGATGTGGATGGCCACACGCGGTCGGTGATCTGGAGGACTTGTGAACAGATGGGGTGAGACACACGATCGGTCCCGGCCCTGCTGGTGTGCGTCGCTGGCTCAATGTGCGAGGCGAGTGAGCGGTGCTGACACAGGTGCCGCGAAGCTTGAGGAGATTCAGAGGCTAGCACTCAACAGGAGCAGGCGATGTCGACAGTCGAGGTTGTGGTAGTTCGTACCGCGTACCTGATTCCGGCATGACGACGCGAAGCCCTGGATTGTTGGGATCTGGGGATTCCCAGAAGCCCCAAAAAATCCTGGCACCGACCCCCGGATGACGGTAGGCTCAAAGACATCTGGAGAACGACCATGAGCCAACCCGACACCGCTCCCGATGCCGAACTGACCCGACGTCTCTTCCTGCGCTCCGGCATCGGTTTGGCCTCGACCGGGGGTCTGGTTGCGTCGGGGGGAGCCGCAGAGTTGCCTCCGGAGTTGTCCCCCGCGCTGGAGAAGCTGGAATCCTACTTCACCCCGCCAGCCAAGTTTAACGATGTCTCCCGCGGAACACCCCTGCCGCACCGTCTCCCCGACGACAAAAAACGTGAGGTCGGCCTGACCCGCGAGACCTGGCGGCTGGAGGTGATCCCCGACCCCGAGCACCCGGCCACGCTTGGCAAATCCTTCACAAAGGCCGCTGGCACCGCTCTCGACTTCCCGGCCCTTCTCAAACTCGGCGAAAAGCACGCTGTCCGGTTCGCGAAAGTGATGACCTGTCTGAACATCGGCTGCCCACTCGGGATGGGGGTCTGGGAGGGGATTCCGCTGCGGGAGGTGGTGTGGCTCACACGCCCCAAGGAGAATCTTCGCCGCATCTTCTACAACGGTTATCACAACGACGACCCGAAACAACTCTTTCGCAGCTCGCTCCCGATCGGGCGCGTGCTTGAAGACCTGGATGACATGCCGCCGGTGATCCTCTGCTACAAACTCAATGGAGAATGGCTCAGTAGCGAGAGGGGCGGTCCAGTCCGAATGCTGGTGCCGGAAGCCTATGGGTTCAAGTCGGTGAAATGGTTGACGCATGTCGTGCTGTCGAATCTGGCCCACGCAAACGACACCTATGCAAACGCTAACAACGACATCGAGAGCCCGCTCAAGTCGTTCGCTGCGACGTTGAGCGTGCCGGGGGGAAAGGCAGATCAGCCGATCCCGGTGACCGGGTATGCGCAGGTGGGGGTGTCGGGGCTCAAGAAGGTGCAGGTGTGGGTCTTTCCTGCGGGTCAGGCGTGGACTGCGGACGATCCCTATTTCACCTCGGCCCCGTGGACAGATGCTCAAATCCTGCCAGTGCCAAAGGAGTGGGGCGGTGGTGTGGGTGGCGACCTCTTGAAGCAGACGATGGGTTTTGACCCATCGACGGGTCGTCCGAAGTTGTGGCCCATGCGACTGGCGAAGGTCTACTGGGCGGTGGTGCTTCCGGGACTTCAGGCGGGGGAGTACACGCTTCGGTGTCGGACCCTGGATGCCAAGGGTCACGCGCAGCCCATGCCGCGACCATTCCGCAAGTCCGGCCACTGCGCCATCGAAGCCGTCAAACTCACTGTGACGACCTGATGGGAACCGAGGGTCTGTAGTGTCAAAGCACCTCCTGAAAGACCCCCACCCCGCAATGAGACGGAAGACAAACCGCCCTCCGGCTCCCCCTTCCTTCCCAGGGAAGGGGGCTGGGGGGTTAGGTTCCGAGATTCGCTCCCCCTTCCTTCCCAGGGAAGGAGGTTGGGCGGTTAGGTTCCGGCCGCTGATCCTGAGTGTATCGGGGCGGTCCGGCGACGACGGCCACTCAACAGGTAGAGGGCCGCTCGGACCTGGGTGAGTGGGTCGCCTGCCGGCGCGATCCCGTCGACGCGGGGGTCGGGGTCGAAGATGATTTTCCAGAACTCCGGGGCAGTCTCGTCGACGCGATGCGTCAGAGTGAGCGTGCCGAACTCGACGTCGGGCCGGTCCTCCGGCCAGACGGCAGATGAGTCTGTGACCACGTCTGAGTCTTCCGCCAGTTGCACGAAGATCCGAAACACCGCGGGACCATTTGCAAGCCGGGCGGTGAGTTCGTCGGTGAGGAAATCGTGGGTCTGTTTCGCAGCGTCCGCGTCGGAAAGGTAGTCGGTCCCGGCCTCTGGGCGGATGCGGAATCGCCCGTACCGGCTCACCCCCGCCTGGTTCGTAAACTGGAATGCCGTGATCGCGTAGAACGCCTCGCGCGCATAGCTCGTGGGGATCGGCTTGGGGGCGGTAACAAATTGCACTGCTTTCGGGTGAGTCGCAAGGAACGTATCCAGCGGCGTGGGGTGGGTTGAGTCCGGTCCACTCGCGGCCACGGCACTGAGGAACGCCAAGAACTCCTCACCGGTATGAACCGCGAACCCGTTGTGGGAATGTGCGACGATATCGGTGTGGACATGGTCGGCGAGGGAGAAGCGGATGGCGATACCCCGCGGGCTCGCCCCCTTCGGGTCGTTGTCGGCAACGGTCGGGACACCGGCGGATGCCGAGAACCGGACGATGACCGGCGTGGACGGCCGGGTGGCATGAGGAGCGCGGGTCAACTCCTTCGCCCCAGCGGCCGGTGTGAACGTCCCGGCGACCATCACGCCCTTGGCGTGGGCGGGTCGGAACCCGGGGTGGAACCCGGAGAGTTTGTCCAGAACATCGAGTAGGTCGCTGATGAGCGTGTGGTCCGGGGCGGGTGCCTGACTCGGTCCAGTTGACATGATCGGACTCCTTGACCCCGCATCACCTGGGGAGATTTCATTCTCCCACTTTATTCGACACAGACCAATTCGGCTGGGTCAAATCGCAGGTTCTGCCGTTCGGTCAACGGAACCCCCATGCTCCCCGTCCCCTACCATCGCCGGCTCACAACGAGCCGGCAATTCATTGCATTGTCACTTCGGCGGGAAGTTCAACTGAACCGTGTGCGGCTGGGTGTAAATCGTCCGCCCTTCCGCGTTGACGTAGGAGACCTGGAATGCATACGACTGATTGGCGGCGGAGCCCGCCGGCAGCTTGAAAGTCGCTTCAGCGCTCTGGTCGCTAATCTTGAACGCCACCCTCTGGGCGTTCGGAAGCGGCGCCCAACCGGCGGGGCCGGGATTGGCTGGACCCGAGCCACCCTGTGCGGGTGTGTAGTGCAGAAACACGGAGTTGAGCTTGAGCATGGGATCGGTCAGGCGAGCCAGGGCGACGAACTCGTTCGGGTCGATCGATCCACCACCCCCGTCTATCTGCACGTTCAGAGCGGTGTTCTCGCGCACCTTGCTGTTGCGGTCGAAGAGCCACAACTCGCCGTTGATACTGACGCGGTTTCCCTGCTGTCTGGCTTGCAAGAGCATCGTGTGGGAGACGCTTCCCTTGAACATCTCGTTGAGTTGCGTGGTCGGGATGGCAAAGCCAATCTGCTTGCCCATTACAGTGGCGACCGAGACACCGACGAGGCGACCTTGCGCGTCGACAACCGGGCCGCCACTATTGCCGGGATTGAGATCGCCATTGATATGGACGTCGTTGAGTTGGTTTTTTTCGTCTCGTCTCAGACCTGCAATTGTGCCCTTGCCAATTGTTACGACCGGGTTGTCTGGCTTGCCCTTGCGACCACCCGGGAAACCGAAGATGTACACCGGTAGCGTCTCTGCCACCGGCGAATCCTGGGTCGTATCGAGCGCAGGGGGGAGGTTGCGAACGCCGGTGATCCGCAACACGGCAAGGTCCACTTCACCATCGATCGCGACGACCTCGGCAGGGATCGTTTGCTCTTCGGCTGTGCCACTGTCGAGCACCACGGTGACTTTCCGCTTGGCCTTGGCTGTCTGGGCCTGCTGCTGAGTGGGAGCTGCGGGGCCGAAGCGCGGGCCAAAATTCGGGCCGAAGCTGGGAGGTCGACCGGGACCAATTCTCGGCCCTCCAGGGAAACCCTGTGGACGGCCGGGAAAACCCTGTGGACGGCCGGGCATCCCTGGCATTCTGGGCATCCCTGGCCCTTGCTGCGTGGGTTGTTTTGCGGTTGGTGGCGGATCGTCATCATCGACAGCAATGACGTGGTGGTTGGTGACAAGATATGCGGTGTCACCGCTCGATCGAACGAGGAAGCCCGAACCGGTGGCACCCACGTTGCCCACCTCCACCTGGATGAACGCCGTGGCCCTTTTCGTCCTGTTCAGGATCTCTGGGGAGAGATCGGCGACCTGGCGGCTTGTGGGACCCTGTATCGCGTTGGTATTCGTTATTGTGTTGGCATTCGTGCCTGTATTCGGATTCCCGCTGGGGGCAGGGTTGCCTCCCGCAGTCGGAGCGGGCATCGAGCCCAGTACGGGGACCGAATCTGGCGTGGTGGAAGCCACGTCATTCGAGGGGTTGGATTTTCCGCGCCCCACGGCAAGCCAGACCGCAAGCACCACGAGCACCAGAACCACGACCCCCCCGCCGGCGAGCAGGGCGATCGGAAGGCCGCTGGCCTCCTGCGGATTCTTTTTCTTCTTGGATCGGCGGCGACGGTCGTCCTCATCCTCGTCGTCATATCGGTCCGCTCTCGACCTACGAGAACGAGGGCCATCCTCCTCATCGTCGCGATCCGGCCTAGAGCTGCGGGAGCGAGGGGAATCTTCCTCGTCATCACGCCCAGGTCTGGTCTTCCGTGATCGAGGAGTTTCCTCCTCCTCATACCGTGGCCGGGCGGGGTTCGTCCGTGAGCGATCGGGGGTCTCAGCGGCGAATTTGGGCCGGAATAAAGCCTGGCACTTCGGGCAGCGGAGTTGGGTGCCTGCGGGAGGTGCGCTGGCCATTCGCAGTTGCGTGCCGCACTCTGGACATTGAAATGAGAGCGACATGAGAGGCAGCCTTGAGGTCAATGCGTGTTGTGGCGTGGTTTTGGATTGTAAACGGAGCGTGGCGCGGTTGCAAGCGTGTGCTTGACAAATTGACCGGGGAATCCACCCCATCAAGAGCATCGGGAAGAGCCACGCTGCCTTCAATCAGGACGAAAGCCGTTGTTGCGGCGTCGAAAACCACCGTTTACCAACAGGGAGCGAAGAAAGCAGCAGAGAGGCTCTCTGCAGCGGCAAGAGCTTCCACACCTCCCGCTCGGATCGGTTCTGTTGACTGAAACGGCGGATCGACCAAGATTTGGAAGTGCCGAAGGCCTTGGATGGGGTTTGGCGGCCGAGGCTCTTTCATCACGGATGCTGGCTGTTAGCTGTCAACTGTAAGCTGCAAACTCACTTCGACTTGTGGCGATTGAGGCTCTTTCGTTACGGATGCTGGGGGTTGCTGAGCATCAGCCACTCGGCCGATTCCACGGTGAGTCCCAGAATTGGACATGCCGGTTCGAGCCGCAGGTCGATCGGGTCGTCATCAATCCGGAACACAGCCCCCGACCGTCCGGGGATCGAGGTGGGGGTGGCGGTCGCCGAGCGTTCCGACCCATCAGACCCACGGCTCCGCCACCGAATTCGGAGCTGTTGATATCCCATCGCGTGGTGCTGCTCGACCATCAGGCGAAGACCAACCACAGACCGGCCGGGCGAGGGGAGTGGGAACTGAGGTGGGACGCCGCCGGGGAGAAAGGGCTCGACCGAACATTGAATTTGGAACGTACTCATCCCTTTAGCAGGGACGACTTCAAACGACGGGTCGACGCCAGCATCGCGAAAGATCCCCACTTTGCGGTCGCGGAGGCGGGCGATCCGTTCTCCGAGGCGGTCGCCGATCAGGAAGGGCATGATCCCGCCATACTTGCCTGCGAGAAAGATCGGCGGCATTCCCCCCCGAATGTCTGCCTGGAACGACTTCGCGACTGCGCGGTGGATCTGCGCGTACTGAAGCCCCGTCGCGACATTCATGCCGACGATCAGGACCGCAGCGAGCTGTCCCAGTACCGCGCCAATCCGAGGCGAGAACGGGATGGTCGGCCCGAATCCGGCAATCGCCACCCAGCAGAGACAGAGTCCCGCCGCGCTGACAGTGACGAATCGTTCGCAGAGGCCGAACCCCCGCGCCAGGGCGATTGCGACGGCCATCGATCCGACCACCACCAGGATCAACCCGATTCCGATCGCTGCCGAGGCTCTCTCTGCATGTCGCAGAGCCCGGAGCGTTGACCATCCCGCGAGACTGTAGGCCGCGACCGCGAACACCCCCCCAACCAGTTGCATCCTCCCGGCCAGGTCGATGACACACGTACCCCAACCGATCTCCAGGAACCCGACCGTAGCCGTCACGACATCGAGTGGAGCCGACCCCGGCAGTGAACCGAGCCGCGGCGTGGTCGTTGCCACCCAGCCGGAATAAGCGAGTAGCCCAATCGGGAAGAGCAGGATCACCCCGGTTTGTCGCCAACGCCCCGGGGACGGATCGACGGCCCGCCGGATTGCGACCCAAAACAGCCACAGGACCAGTGCCGGTGTCGCGGCCAACCCAAACCCGCCCGACTGTCCGATCACCCAGGCGGAGACTCCCCCCACGACGGCCGGTCGGAGGGATTGAGATCGGGGAATCCGCGTCGCGGCCCAGGTCACTCCCGCGAGCCCCAGGACGACGAGTGCGAATACGATCTGATATCCCATCAAAAGGTTGTACCAATGTCCCGCATTCAGCAACAGGGCGGGGATGACAAGCTCGGCAACTCGTGCCGAGCCGCGCAACCGACGGACCGCACTCGTGAACAGGAACGAGGCCGCGGTGAGGATCGCGACTGTGGTGAACATGCCGGTCCGGAAGTCGAAGCCGGTGGCCTGCAACCCCACGACCCAGAGCAGCTTACCGAGCGGGTAGCGGTGTTCGTTGTGGTGCTCGATCAACCAAGCTGCAGGGAAGTGGCTCGCCAGTACCGAGGGGAAGAGATCCCACTCGTCATTCGTGGGCAAGTTGGATCCCAACGCCGCCACATATCCCACGGCCACCACCGCGAGAAGAAGAATCCCCGCGGTCACCCACCGGTCGACCGCCGACCGCTCAGTCTGTTCGGCGATCATTTCGTCCATCCTTGGAATCACACGCGACTGGTCGCAGCATAGGGCTTTACGGTCGATGGCCTGGATTTGCAAGGGCGATCTGAAGATGGGCAAGATCGATCGATGAGATGTCACACCATGCGGCGACGATGGGTCACCCCCCCGCCCCGGTGTCAGGGTGGCCGGGGTTGAGTCGTCAGGTTTAGCCTTAACTTTCTGTCGGGGGTAGCGTACAACTTGGGGGCAGTTGGCGACAAGGTCTCCAGCAGTGGACCTCATGCGTTGCCTGCCCTTGCCCATCAGCGGAGCGGCCATGCCTCCAGCGACCTATGACTTATCCTCTTATGGCGTCGAGCATTTCGGAGGAGCCAATCTCGGCGATGTCCGCCGAGACAAGTCTCTCATTGATTTGGCGAACCGGATCAGCAGGCATCCCAATGGCACACTGCCCAACAAGTTCAAGGATCCCAATGCTCTGCGCCGTTGCTACGATCTTATGAACACCAACCAAGTCACTCACGCCAAGATTCTTCTTCCTCACACGCATCGCACTGCTAAGAAGCTCCTGGACCACCGAGGTACTGCCCTGTGCCTGCACGACCTTACCGAACTGGACTACACCAGCATCACCTCCTTACACGATCAGCTCGGCCAGATTGGCGACGGCAGGGGGCGAGGTTACGAGTGCCATAACAGCTTGGTCGTGACCGCCGACACCCGGCGTGCTTTTGGCTTGCTCGCTCAGCAACTTCACCACCGAGCCGATGTTCCCAAGGGCGAGACTCCTGCCCAACGCCGCCAACGCGAAGATCGCGAAACCCTGCTCTGGTCACGCGGTGCCAAGGCTGCGGGCAAGGTGGTCGCGGATGTGTGCAAAAAGCAAGGATTGGAAGGGTTGCCAGAGGGGTTGCGTCTGGTCGATGTCTTCGACCGTGGCGGCGATTGCTTCGAGTTCCTCGACTATCTGGACGACAGCGACAGAAGCTATGTCGGGCGTGCCAAGCATAACCGAAACATCCACATCGGTCACAATAATGATGGTCCCAAGGGCAAGCTCAAGGAGTATCTCCGGTCGTTGCCGGCGCAGGGCGGCAGCCGGAAGACCACGGTTCGCAGCCACGATGGAGGAACGCAGCGAAAGACGACGCTTTGTCTGAGTTGGGTGGCCATGACGCTGCCGCCGCCGGAGCAACGGTGCGGACACTCCCGGCAAATGCCGCTGAAGGTGTGGGTGGTACGTGTGTGGGAACCGCAGCCGCCTGAGGGAGTCGAAGCGGTGGAGTGGTTCCTGCTGAGCAATGTGGCCGTGGAATCGACGGCCGATGCATGGGAACGCGTGGATTGGTACTGTGCCCGCTGGGTAATTGAGGAATATCACAAGGCCCAGAAGACAGGTTGCGCCATCGAAGATCCGCAGTTCACGACCGAAGCGGCGTTGAAGCCGACGATCGCATTGCTGAGTGTAATCGCGGTAAGCCTGTTGAATCTTCGCGACATGAGCCGGGACAAACAGACCCAGGATCTGCCGGCAACAGAGGTCGTGGGCCAGGAGGAGATGGAGGTTCTATGCGGCCACTACCAGAAGAAGGGTCAACCGTTAACCGTGCGTGAGTTCTTCCTGCTGTTGGCGAGACTGGGTGGGCACCAGAACCGCAAGAAAGACCATCCTCCCGGTTGGTTGGTGTTGTGGCGTGGCTGGCAAGCATTGCAACTGATGGTCGCCGGAGCCCGCGCCCGCAGCACTTTCCGCGACTCGCCTCCTGTTCCCACTAAAAAAGACACAACATGAAATAAATTTGATCGAGAACAAGATAGTGTACGCAAGATCATATGTTTTAGGCTACACCTGACGACTCAACCCCGGCCACACCGCCGCTCATGCGCCAGACCGCACGGTAGTTCTCGAAGTCCACCTCCGTCATGTGCCGTCGGTGTAGGTAACTTGAAGACTCCACATCCCCGGCCCGTGGTTGATCGGGAGAACCCGACAGGTTTATTTTACAGGGACCACTTGAAGTTCAAGTGTTTCACTCAACGTGAATGGAACCTCAGTTTTCTTTCCGTTGGAGACAAATGAGGCTTTGCCGGTAACGCCTCGCTCAATCCAAATAATCTTCGCTTTCGGCAAAATGTTACCGTCAATCTCCACTGACTGCTCAATAGTCTCAGATTGCTTAAAAGTTTGATTGCGAGCAACTTCAATTTTGCCTCGAATCTCTCCCGAAAGAATACCGAAATCTAGTTTTGCAGCCGCCTCGGCCCCTTTCGTTTCTGTTTGAGAAACGGAGTGTTCGATAGTTCGCGTTCGCTTTACAGTTCGTTTGACCCCTGCCGGAGTACTCACGATTTCGCTTGCCACTTCTTTTTCACTTGTCGTATCGTCCAGTGTTATCTTTAAAGTTGAGATATCTATCCCAGAATTGAGTGTTTGACCTACAATACTACGAGTGCCTCGCTCGGACCCGTACACTATCTTCTCTGTTCCTCCCGGAAGGAGTGTAAGCCTGCGAGTGATGCTACTCGTGCCGAATGTCCCCTTGTATTGCTCTTTAATATATGTAACTCCATCTTTCCCGACTTTGAAGCGAAACTCATAGACCCGACCCGGAAGCTCGGCTTTACCGATGGACACTCCGTCAAGTGTAAACTCCATTGCCTCACTCGAGGGGTCTGACTTCCGATCTACGATCAGCGTCGCCTCTTTCGGGTCTCCTGCCTTTAAAGGCGCAGAGAGGCAGAGCAGCAAGGCGATCACAGAGAAACACTTCGAGAAAATGGACATGTACGTTTGCATGGACTTCTCTTGTTAGTTGTTCCTAATCCGGCGTCGTACCCCTACTGGGAATCTTCCCAGATTTCTTCGTTACTTCCACGAAAATATTTAGCGCTTTTACAAGCTGAATACTTTTTTTTCCGTAATTTATTATTGAAATTCAACTTATGGAAATTGGGATAACTGTGCCTTTTCATCCAGCCCATCGGCTCTACGCAGATCCCTTGAATTGCCCTGAAAAGCATTGGTACACACAGCGTTTCGGCTCGCACTGTGGTACACCCTTGCTTCTACGTCTGTCCCGCCATCTTGAACCGCCTCAAGCACCGGAGAACTCATGACCGCAGTCTTCGCATTTCCAGTCGTGTTCAGAAGCGTTGATCGCCGAAGCGAAAACCCAGGCAACACCGATAGCGATGAGTCCGACGGCACCGCCGAGTCCTCCCATTACACTCGGCGACATCTCGGTCTTTCCACTCTTGATCTTCGAGGAGTAGCATTTGGGACAGTAGCTTGGTTTTGAACTCGGCATTACGACTTCTGGTAGGACTTAAAATCCACTCAGTTAGTGCTTAGTATGGCAGTGAAGGCGTAGAGCCTATTGCCAGATGTTCTTCTCCAAGTCAATAATAATATTGTAGTAAGAATATATTGTCTATCCATCATCCCTGATTTAACCGCTCCGACTCTTGGTCCCCTCTCTTCTTATCCGATTATTTAGCTCTTACTCCGGAAAAGCAAGTGCCAAAACTGTCCATTACCTTATTTTTCACGAACTCTATGGACGGCTGGTTAGCAGTTTCGTTTCTGGTCCAAGCCTCCTCTTGCTCTACAATTTTCTTCGGTTCTCGCGCGCAAACATTTGGTGTTTCGGATCAATTGTGTCCAAATTCTGTATAAGTCCCTATTTGAAAAAGCGTTACGTCGTTAATTTCTATCCTACTCGTATCCTGCGGTTTTAAGTTTTTCAGTAGTCCGTTGAAATGATCGAGATCGGCGTGAGAAAGAAACACCTCGTCGATTCGCGAAATGCCACGACTCCAGAGATACGGAGCGATCACCCGGCGAACTACGTCCAGGCCGGTGGTGGTTCCGGTTGGGCAAGATCAATCGAGGAGTCACCCCGCCGCGGCGAACCACCCGGACCTCGCCCGTCCGAAAGGTTTCGGGGACCAGCCCGCTCGAATGGCTGTCGCCGACCTTCGCGATTCAGCGGGTTACCTCCCTCCGCTCGAGCGCGGCCAGCGTCGCGGACACCCCCGCTGTCGCCTTGTGCGGGAAGGAGGGCGTGAGTGTGACTTGCCCGACCGGAAAGCGTTTGAGTAATTCCGGAAGCGCCTACTATCCGGTTGGGTGTAGGTAAGAAACTTAAAATGTCCGGTTCGTCCCCTCTGGTTGCTCCCTCGTCTACATTAGGATATGACAAAGATCGTCGTGACTGTCGATATCGCTCCACCCAACCAGACCAAGAACACAAGGCACCCGGGAAAATCCGTATTAATTGTCCTATCACCACCACATCTTGAACACCTGACCCTTTTACCTTGCTCTGGGTCATAGACTGTGCCCTTCCCATCACAGTCCGGGCATGGTTCATTCGGCATATTTGGCTCCTGAATTGTTCGGGATGAAAAAGGCACTGAGGTTGTATAGTAGTCGCTTGGTTCGCGCACGTCAACCGGTCTGAATCACCCTTCTCGCCTCGTCGGCGTGGACGGGGAACCGAGCCAGATACCCCCCCAACTAGGGACGAGTGTGTCCCCTAGACTGACTGCAAATCTTGGTTCACCCCAAACTCCCGGGCGCTTCCCCGGGAGTTTCTCGTTTTTCCCTTGCAATTCTAGCGTTTTCGCAGTGTTTTTCTAGCTGACTCTAAACCTTGGGTTAGCGATGTTTTGGCAGACCGTTGAAATGATCGAGATCGGCATGAGAAAGGAACACCTCGTCGATTCGCGAGATGCCACAACTCCAGAGATACGGGGCGATCACCCGGCGAACCACGTCCGGCCTGGCACAGGAAACTCTCCCGGTTCGGACCCCTCACCCCCCGCCGCGCCGGAAAACCCGGACCTCGCCCGTCCGAAACGTCTCGGCGACCAGCCCGCTCGAATGGCTCCGGACTGTCACCGCACCCACCGAGGCCGTGTCCCACACCAGCCCGCCAGAGGGGCCGTAGGCCGCGGTCAGATGGTCGGTTTTCGTTGGCTGCTGACTCGACACCACCAACTTTGGCTTCGCCCACTCCGCCAGTGGACCGGGCGCGAAGCGTCCCTCGGTTTCACGACGGGCGTTCGCCCCCACCGCCCCGTGGTGCGGAGCGAGCATCACATCGAGCGACGGGGCCGGAGATCGTACCACCATTTCCTGACCCACCCCTTCCAGATCCCCGGTTAGCAGGAACGTGTGTCCCGCATGTCGGACCCGTAACACCAGACTCCGGGTGTTCTCGTTACCCTCGGGGCCGTCCGGAGGAGGATGCAGTACCTCCAGCGTCACATCACCAGCCGTAAACCGGTCGCCAGCCTTTGCCACTCGCCGGGTCACCTCCCTCCGATCCAGCGCGGCCAGCGTTGCGGATATCCCCTGTGTTGCCTTGTCCGGGAAGGAGGGTGTGAGTGTGACCTGCCCGACCGGAAAGCGTTTGAGCAATTCGGGAAGACCGTTGAAATGATCAAGATCGGCGTGAGAAAGGAACACCTCATCGATCCGCGAAATGCCACGGCTCCAGAGATACGGGGCGATCACCCGGCGAACCACGTCCGGGCCGGTGGTGGTCCCAGTGTCGTAGAGCAGTACCCGACCGTCCGGGGTTTCCATCACCACACACCCACCATGCCCGACCGCCACGAACGTGACCCGTAGTTCATTGCGAGTCGGACGCTCGAAGCTGAGCACCAGCCCGAACACCGTCCACACCGCCAGCGCTGCCAGGGCTCGGGCGCGCGTCCGGCCAGCCAGCAGGACCACCGCCGCGACTCCGGCATAGAACCCGACCAGCCACCACATCGCCGGTCCCGGAGCGTAGACCCATCCCACGGGCACCCGCTCGACCACCGCGACCAAGCCCTCACAACCGGCGAGGCTCCATTCGACAATCCGCGCCAGTGGCCATCCCACCCACGTTCCCAGCGGTGCGATCAGAAGTAGCAGGAAACCAGCAAGCAGGGCGATGGAGGTGAGCAGAACGAGAGGCGGGCCGAGAATCACCCCCACCGGTGAAACCAGATTCTGCCACGCCAGGATGAGCGGCGCGTTCGCGACACCGAGGATCAGGCTAATTCCATATGCCATCCGCAGCCCTCCCAGGGCTCCGCGGGCAAGCTTCACGGGAGTCGATCGGCTCTCCTCGACCAGCTCCTCCAGTGGGGTCAGTGGCCGGGGAGTCAGCCAGCGCACAGCTCCCCACACAAGCACGAAGACAGATAAGAATGAGAGCTGGCATCCCGCCGTGAACGGGTCGGCCGGGTTCAGTGCGACCACCACCAGCCACCCGAACGCAAAGGCGTTGGCTGCGATGACCGGTCGGCGGAGAACTAGCCCACCGCACACCACACACACCATGACGGCTGCTCGCACCGCGGATGGCCGCGAGCCGGTGAGAATCGCGTAGCCAATCATGACTGCCGCCACCACCCAGGCCCCATTCCGCCGACGCACTCCGGCCACTCGGAGCACGAACCACACGAACGCGGCCAGCACGACCAGATGCTGCCCGGAGATGGCCAGGACATGAACCACACCCGTGCGGACGAACACGTCCCACCCCTCCCGATCCATCGCGGTGCCATCCCCCAGAAGGAGGGCCGCGGCCAGACCGGCCTCGTCGTGCGGGAGAGCGGTTCCCAGCGCCCGGGTGCCCCAGCCGCGGACGACCGCGAACCACCCGAACGCCGACGACCTCCACCCTTCCTCCAGTCGGGTGACCCCGTCGCCCGTTCGCTTTGTCCGGATTTCCGCCGTGATCCGCTGGTCGAGCAAATAGCCCGCGTAATCCATCTCACCGGGATTGGATGGCGGCCCCGGTCGCCACAACCGCCCCACGACTTCGACCATGTCACCGAGATGGAGATCATCCAGACGACCTTCAACGGTTAGCCGCGCTCGCCCGCTCGCTGGCCGCCAGCCATCGGGTGCTTCGATCGCCGTCAGGGCGAGGACTGTCACGGTCGTTTCCGGCTTCGGCACGGCGAGTAGGGGATCGGGCTTGGGGGGACGAAACCGGGCGGGTTCCTCATCGAGCGTGCCGCGAACGAGGACCGGAATGGGTCGATCACTCGCGATCGCACCGATATCGTCCGCAGCGAAGACGGTCCGGTAAGCCTGGTGGTGGGCGGCACCCAGAGCCGCTGAGGCCACCCACAGTCCGACCGGGGCGAAGGTGCGGGACCGGCTCGCGAGCCAGACCAGTAGCGCAAGCACTGCGGTGACGAGTTCGGCGGCGAGGGAGATCGGCAAATACCGGTCGGCGACCAACCCCACCCCAACCGCCACCGCGACCGGAACGAGCGGCGCGCGGGCGAACTCTTTCCACGCTGGTTCTGGCGGCGGAAGAGGTGGGGTGACAGGATCGGGAATCGCAACGGACACGGTCGGCCCCCGGGAGTGGAACCATCCTACCGCGCCGGTGTGACTGTCGAAAGCGTTCTTGGAATCGGAGGATGCCGACGCATGGTGCCTGGCGTCAGGGCTCCCGATTTTAACGTGGTGGTCAGTGGGGCATCGCCCTGCGGAGGCGACACCCCCACTCTCTTCCAGTCTGACGTGCTGGGATCACTTTCCCGTCGGCAGTTGTCCCAAGGCTGAGAAATCTCACCCCTTTGGGAACAACCCTGCTCTCATTGCCGCTCAGAGTCTTGGCGTGCTCGACTCTGGAGCGAGCGGCGGATCAGAAATTCCCCTTCGCATCCAGTTCGAGGTTCAGCTCCAGCACATTGACCAGCGGCTCACCGGTCAAGCCGGAGAGCGGGGTGAAGGATTTCGCCCGCACGAGGTCGGCAATGGCCTGTTTCACGCCCTCGAAATCGGCGGGGGTTTTGGCCCTCTTCTTCGCGACCCGGTCGAGCTGGTAGACCGACAGGGCGTTCCGCAGCGTGATGTGCGGATCGAGCCCCGACCCGGACGCCGTCACCAAGTCCACCGGCACCGGCTCCAGATCCACTGACTTGTCGGCATTCGCGGGGTCGCTCAGCCACAAGTCAAAGAAGTTCGCGACCAGGAGCGAATCCGCCGTCACCGGTTCGATGGTTTTCGTCACCTTCCCCGCCGCGTCTTTCCCCTCCACCACACCCGGCCACTTCCCGGGGTGGGCCTTCGCGAAACTGGCGAAGAACGGGCCGACCAAATCTTCCGGCTTCGGGTCATCCGTTTTCGTCGGGTTGTCTTTTTTCCACGCTCCGATCACTTCGGGATGGGCCTTCGCCCAGGCTTGAATGAAGTCTCCCTGGAGCCCATACTTATCGCCGGTAAGGTCCGTCTTCGCCCAGTTTTGCGGACCGACTGACACATCCGATGCCCAACTCGCCAGACGATCCGGCATGGCCGCGAACCACGCTTCGATATCTTGCTGCGGTGTTCGGGGGTTCGCACGGTCCGGGCCAGCGGACTTGCTCCCGGTCTTGTACACCACCATCGGGCCGAGTTGCTGACTCACACGGTCCCGAAGCCTGGGGTTGTTCGCTCCCCAGTTGCTCCCGCCGGACGCGGTCGCGTTGTAGGATGCCGCCGATGGCCGCGGCCAGAAGTACTCATCGCCAGTGAATGGCTGGGCGATCAGCCGCGACCCGCGTGCTGGCCCCTGGGTGTCGTTCCCCTTGTCATCGACCAGACTCCCGGTGGTGGCGGTTGGGAATAGCACTCGCCCGATCCCATACAACACCACCGGATACAGCACACAACACACCACGACAGTCAGTAGCAGGAGGATCAGGTTTCCGCGCAGATGGTTTTTCATGTGTGGATCCGGTCGGGCGATGAGAAGTAGAAATCTGGTACCAATTGATCTCGCAAGGGGTCCGTGTTTTTCACATCCCATTGTGGGGGAGATCGGCGAGACTTTGCTCGCCGGTTGGGGAGTGAGTCTCATCGACTCGACAAGCTCGACCCCCCACCCGCCTGCTTCGCGGCGACCTCCCCCACAAGGGGGGAGGTGAGAAGGTGTCATCCGCTCCGTGGAGAGTTCCACCTGCCGAATCGCCTACATTGGCCTGCGGGTTGGGAGCCGTGGCGGCTCACCCCACCCCCGGCAAAAGCGAGATCACCATGTCGATCAGCTTGATCCCAATGAACGGCACGATCACCCCGCCCAGGCCCCAGATCAGAAGGTTTCGCCGCAGTAGGGCGTCGGCACCGACCGGCCGGTACATCACGCCCTTCAGAGCAATCGGAATCAGCAACGGGATAATAATCGCGTTGAAGATCACCGCCGACAGAATCGCCGAGGTCGGGCTGGCCAGGTGCATGAAGTCCAGGCTCTTGAGCCACGGCAAGGTGCCGGCAAAGAGCGCGGGGACAATCGCGAAATATTTCGCCAGGTCATTCGCGATACTGAACGTCGTCAACGCTCCGCGAGTCATGAGCAGTTGCTTACCGATCTCCACGACCTCGATCAGCTTGGTCGGGTCGCTGTCCAGGTCGACCATGTTGCCGGCTTCCTTGGCCGCCTGGGTGCCGGAGTTCATCGCGACCCCGAGATCGGCCTGGGCGAGGGCCGGGGCGTCGTTCGTCCCGTCGCCCATCATCGCCACCAGTCGGCCGCCGTGTTGCTCCTTGCGGATGTACGCGAGTTTGGCCTCCGGGGTTGCCTCGGCGATGTAGTCGTCGACCCCCGCCTGCGAAGCGATGCTCTTCGCTGTCAGCGGATTGTCGCCGGTGACCATGACGGTGCGAATGCCCATCTTCCGCAGCCGCTCAAACCGATCCTTGATGCCCGGCTTGAGGATGTCTTCCAGCACCACCAAACCGATAATCCGGTTGTCCTCAGCGATCAACAGAGGAGTCGCTCCCTGCCCGGCGTAGGTGTTGACCTGCTCCTGAAGGAGAAGCGGCGGCGAGCCACCCGCGGCCTGAATGTGCTTGAGGATGGCGTCCGACGCCCCCTTTCGGATGCGGCGGCCGTCGGCGAGGTCGACTCCACTCATGCGGGTCTGGGCAGTGAACGGCACAAACCGCGATCCGAGGGGAGGAGTCGCCGACGCCGGGTTCGCACCGGGAAGTCGTCGATAGAGGTCGACAATGCTTTTCCCTTCCGGGGTCTCGTCGGCTGCGCTCGACATGGCCGCGAGGTGCCCCACCTCGGTCGCCGCGAGATCCCCCAGAGGAAGGAACCGGGTTGCCTTCCGATTCCCCATCGTGATCGTGCCAGTCTTGTCAAGCAACAGAGTGTCGATGTCCCCGGCGACCTCAACCGCCTTCCCGCTCTTGGCGATCAGATTTGCCCGCAAGGCCCGGTCCATCCCGGCGATCCCGATGGCTGCGAGGAGAGCGCCGATCGTGGTCGGGATCAGGCAGACGAGCAGCGCAACCAGGGTCGGGATGTCGGTTCCGAGCGACTTGAGATCCTTCGCGCCGAGGTACTCACCCATGTACGATTCGGCGTTGGCCGCCATCGGCCAGAGGGCTGCCACCACGATCAAGAAGATCAGCGTGAAAGCCGACAGAACGAGCGAAAGGGCGATCTCGTTTGGTGTCCGCTGCCGCGCTGCGCCCTCGACAAGTGCGATCATCCGGTCGAGAAACGATTGTCCGGCCGACGCGGTGACCCGGACGAGGATGACGTCCGAGAGCACCCGGGTGCCGCCTGTCACTCCACTCCGGTCTCCGCCAGCCTCCCGAACCACCGGGGCCGACTCGCCGGTGATGGCTGACTCATCGACGGATGCGACCCCCTCGACAACTTCGCCATCCGCGGGGATAAACTCTCCGGCTTCGACGATGACCAGATCGCCGGTCTTGAGCAGGGTCGAAGGCACCTCCTCCATGAACGTCCTCGGCTGCGACAGCCACGCAGCCAGGGTGCCCGGCGGCGTGTGCGAGGTGTCAGCGAGCTTGAGTCGCTGGGCGGGCGTCTCCTGCCGGGTCTTTCGAAGGGCCTCGGCTTGCGCCTTCCCCCGAGCCTCAGCTAACGCTTCGGCGAAGTTGGCAAAAAGAACTGTCAGGAAGAGCCACACATCCAGGGAGATCAGGTAGCCAAGGGTGGCCCGGGTCGAGCCGGGGTCGATGATCTTGTAGCCCGTGTAGATGATCGAAAGGGCGGTCCCGACCTCGACCACGAACATGACCGGATTTTTCCACATCCGGTCTGGCCGCAGCATGACGAACGCCTGGCGGAGCGCGGCCGTCAGCAGGTCGGGAGCAAACAGCCCCTGGCGTCGACTGAGGCGACGGGCGGCCTTCAGCTCGTCGGCTGCCTGGGGCGGGGATTGGATCATGGTGGCCATAGTCTTCCCGATCAGGTTCGGGGTTATGGGTCAATCGTGAGGCTTCAGGCCGGTTTTGCTCCCCCTTCCCTCTTAGGGAAGGGGGTTGGGCGGTTAGGTTCTCACGGAACCCCTCCCCCGGCCCCTCCCCCAGAGGGAGAGGGGAGGAAAATCACCCTCCTGCTCCCCCTTCCCTCTTAGGGAAGGGGGTTGGGCGGTTAGGTTCTTAGCTTTACCCACCAAATGGAATCGGTCCCAGGTGTTCAGCCACCGGCCCGAGAGCCAGTGCCGGCAGGAACAGTAACGACCCCACCAAGAGCACCGTCCCGAGGAGGACGAACCCGAAGGTGATGGTGTCGGTCCGGAGCGTCCCGGCTGTGAATGGCACTCGCTTTTTGGCTGCCAAACTGCCGGCCAGCGCGAGCGGAGCGATGATCGGGATAAACCGACCCAATATCATGACCAGCCCGGTCGCGAGATCCCAGTGAGTGGCGTAGGGTGCGGGCGTTGTGAGGTTCTTCGTTGCGTCGTTGAACCCGTGGGTGTCGCCCAGACCCTCGAAGCCGGACCCGTTGTTCGCTGACGACGAGGTGAACTCGTAGAGGATCTCGCTAAATCCGTGCGGCCCAGGGTTGTTGGTCGCTGCCTTCCCCCAGTCGAGAGCTGCAAAGAGCCCCGTTGGGCCAAGGATCAGAATCGGGTGGATCAACAGAGCGAGCATGGCCAGTTTCATCTCCCGCGCCTCGATCTTCTTGCCCAGATACTCCGGGGTCCGGCCGACCATCAGTCCGGCCAGGAACACGCCGATGACCAGGTAGATCAGCATGTTCACCAGACCGACACCCTTCCCGCCGAACACACAGTTGAGCATCATCCCCACCATCGGGGTGATCCCGGCCAACGGGTTGAGTGAATCGTGCATGCAGTTCACCGACCCGCAGGTGACTGCAGTGGTGACCGCCGAGAATGTCGCTCCGGCCGACGGCCCAAACCGCAACTCTTTCCCCTCGGTGTTCCCGAGGCCCGTGGAGTCCACGGGCAGCCCGGCCAGTGGCGCAACGACCTTCTCAGGTGCCCCAGGGACGACGATCCTCTGCGCGGGCTGGGCCGTGAACGCGGGGTTCGGCTTCAGCGCATCCTGGCTGACAGCCCAGACGATCATGACCACGAATAGCGACATCATCACCGCGTAGATGATTGCTGCGTGCTGTTCGTTCTTGATCATCCGCCCGAACATCACAATGAGCGAGAACGGGAAAATCAGGATGGTGACGCACTCCAGGAAGTTACTCCACGAGGTCGGGTTCTCGAACGGGTGGGCCGAGTTGGCTCCGAAGAACCCACCGCCATTGGTTCCCAGGTGCTTGATCGGCAAAACCGCGGCCACCGGCCCGCGAGCGATCACCTGCGGCTTTGGGCTGCCGTCCTCATTCGTTCCCATTCCTCCGACCTGGACAGTTGGAACCTCTGCCGATGGCTCCAGGGTCATCGGAACTCCGGCCGCCATCAGGAGGACGCCGGTGAGTACCGAGAATGGGATGAAGACGTAAACCACCACCCGCCACATATCGAGGTAGTAGTTCCCCATGTGTGGGTCGCCGCGCAGACCGCGGATGATGGCCGTCAGAGCGCAGAATCCCACCGCGGCCGATGTGAACATGTTCCACACGACAAACACCAACTGCGAGAAGTACGAGAGGTGCTGCTCGCCGGAGTAGTGCTGGAGGTTCGTGTTCGTCAGGAACGAGGTCACCGTGTTGAAGATCGTGGTGGGCGAGAGCATCCCTTTTCCGTCGGCAAATGCCGAGTCCTTCTGGTTCAATGGCAGGACCGGCTGGAGGGCCAAAATGAGGTAGCCGAACACGAACATCAGGGTGTTGAACAGGAGCAGGCTCAGGGCGTACTGCTTCCAGTTCTGTGGCCCGGTGTCGAGTCGCCGCTCGATCCAGCGGAGCAGGGCGGGCGGGGTGTACCGGCCGTCCATGATCCTGGCCAGATAGCGACCCACCGGGACCGACAAGGCGACGGTGGTCGCCACGATCAGGAACGGGAGGAGCCACATGGGAGTTGCCACTCTTCCTCATACAGGAAGCCGCTGAGGCTGTTGCAATCCAGGCGGAAAGTAGGTCACTCGCTCCGCGAGTGACCGTTTCTGGATCGCTGTCGCACTCAACAGCCGGGTTTGTTACTCCATCCTCATCGGCTGACCAGAAACGACGACTCGCGGAGCGAGTCGCCTACTTTCACCACCTCCGACAGCAAAACATCGCAGCGGGAGGGGTCAGAATTTCTCGGGGCGCAGCAGGGCGATCAACAGGTAGACAAACAACAACAGCGAGACGATCACAGTCAGCCAGATCATGGTTGGGGCCTCACACCTTGTCGCAAGCGGCCAGGAAGGCGAACATGAGGGCCAGGGTCAGGAGCCCGAGCAGCACCGTTGCAGGTATCCACACAGTCAAATCCATCGTGCTCTCCCTGACGGAACGTTGATTGCGTCGATCCTCGTAATGCACGCCCCATGCCGTCCCGACGCACGTTCCGGAAAGCTGTGACGCACATGGGTTTGCGGCCGTCGGGCGTGTGCGAGCAGCGGTCTTGACCGTCGCAATCCGCACGAACGGGTTGCACTCTGCACGAATGGGGTTGTGTCTTGCACGAGGTCCGATTCATGGCGAACCGCAGCGACCCCCTCCACCTGCTCGTGATTGATGACGAGACCAGTCTCCGTCGGACTCTCCGCACCGCACTGGAGAGCATGGGCCATCGTGTGGCCGAGGCCGCGAACGGTCGGCAGGCGATCGACACCCTCCGCCGACAGCCATTCGACCTCGCTTTCCTCGACCAACGGCTCGGTGTCGAGAAGGGCCTGGAGCTGTTGCCCGAGTTGTTGACGGCCCGCCCCGGGTTGCACGTTGTCATTGTGACCGCCTATGCCAGCCTCGACTCGGCGATCGAGGCCATGAGGAAGGGAGCATTCGATTACCTGCCGAAGCCATTCACCCCGGACCACCTCCGTGTGGTGCTCGACCGGTCCGCCCTCGTCCGTGGGCTGAGCAACCGCGTTGCTGCTCTGGAGGAGCAGGTCAAGCAACTCGCCCCGGATGTGGAACTTGAGACACGCGAACCGGCATTGCAGAAGGTGCTCGACATCGCCTTTCAGGTCGCCCCCACAGATGCAACGATCCTGCTCCGGGGAGAGAGCGGGACCGGGAAGGGGGTTCTCGCCCGGGCCATGCACGCCCGAAGTCAGCGGGCCAACCGCCCGTTCGTCACCGTCCACTGTCCGAGCCTGTCGGCCGAGTTGCTGGAGAGCGACCTGTTCGGCCATGTTCGGGGGTCGTTCACCGGAGCCGTCCGAGACGCAACGGGAAAGGTTGAGACGGCCGACGGCGGGACACTGTTTCTGGACGAAGTCGCGGATCTCCCGGTTGCCCTCCAGGCAAAGCTCCTACGGCTGGTGCAGGACAAGACCTACGAGCGGGTCGGAGAGCCGACCCCGCGAGTTGCCGATGTCCGGATCATGGCTGCCACCAACCGGGATCTGGAGGCCGAGGTTCGGGCCGGAAGGTTCCGTGAGGATCTATTCTACCGACTCAACGTGATCGAGGTGACAGTCCCACCACTTCGCCAGCGGCGGACGGACGTTCTCCCACTCGCCCGGCACTTGCTCGGGTTCTTTCAACGGCAAGCTGGCAAAATGGTAACGGGCTTCACGCCCGACGCGGAGGCGGCCCTTCAGGCATACCCCTGGCCCGGGAATGTCCGGGAGCTACGCAACGCGGTCGAGCGGGGCGTGATCTTGACCCGGGCGCCAGTGGTCGGGGTGGAACACCTTCCCGGCCAGTTGACCGCAGCAAGTACGGCGAAGATCGAGGTCGGTGGCCCGGTCACCCTGGAGGATCTGGAGGCCGAGCACATTCGCCGGATCCTGGCGGTGGCACCTTCGCTCGATGAGGCCGCCCTCGTCCTTGGGATCGATCCGAGTACCCTTTACCGGAAGCGGAAACGGGCGGGGCTGTAGCTCGGCCCAAGTCGAAATGACCCTTGAAGGGTAACAGCGATTAGGCGGGGGGCAAGAGATAAT
>PLDW01000289.1 GCA_003136315.1 Gemmataceae bacterium
GGGGTCGGGACGGCCAAGACGGTGAGTTCGGCACGGCTGACGATGTCCTTCGAGTACGTCGGCCCTGCCCGCCCCGAGGAGGCCCGCAAGTTCGGGATGATCTGATGCGACTCCGTTCCTTTGTCTCCGCGAAACCCACGGAATGACCGTGACCGGGTGCCATCTCGATTACCACGGTAGCCAGACCATTCCCCGCTCCGTGCTCGAAGCGGCCGGCATTCTTCCGTTCGAGCGAGTCCTCGTCGTGAATCAAGCCAATGGGAAGCGCTGGGAGACCTACGCGATAGCCGGAGACGATGGGGTCTGCACGCTCAACGGCGCGGCGGCCCACAACGGAACCGTGGGCGACAAGCTCATCGTGATGACGTTTGCGCTGGCGGAGAAGTACGAGCCCGCGCGGGTGCTGTTCTTCACTCCCGACAATCGCGTCCGGGAATCCCTCACCTACGATCGGGAGGCGGCTCATGACGTCGCCGGGGCATGATCTGCGGGTTCTTGAGCTTGGCAATTTCGTGGTTCCGGCCTACGCGGGAATGATCCTGGCCGAACAGGGGGCGGATGTTCAGAAGTGGACGAACGGCAAAGACCCGATCCTGGGGTGTCGCTCGGGTGCTGACCTATGGACCTGGATCAACCACGGCAAGACCCTGCTAAACCGCCCTGCCGCCTCGCTGCCGGGCGATCCCCCCTCGGTTGATATTGTGATCGACAATTTCCGACCGGGCACACTGGCGGGCTGGGGGGTTGATCCGGCGGCCCTGGCTCTGCGTCACGGCTGGGTGTGGGTGTCGATGCGGAGTGAGGTGGGCGAGCGGTCGTTCGACCTCATCGCCCAGGCCCGCAGCACGGCCGAATACGCTCCACACATTCCATTCTGGCTCGGGGACACCGCGGGCGGGCTCTGGGTGGCATTCAAGGCATTGGCGATGCACGCAGCAGGACGGCCGGGTCACTACGTCCTCGGGCAGGCGTCGTGCCTCCAGAAGCTCGTGGAGGGGGAACTCTGCGTCGAGCGTCCCGATCCGCTACCGGGCAACGAGGTGCCCTGGGACGCCGATCCGTACCGGATGTGTGACGGCGCGGCGGTGGTGGAATACAAGGGCGATCGGCTGGAGGAGCCGATCCGGTCGCGGGAGTGGAAGCTGGCGAATCTGTGGCATGTCAAGGGGCGGATGCGGGTGTGAACGTCTTGGGGATCGAACGGCGAGCATCGGATCGCTGACACTGATATTCTAGTAAGCGCAGTACCTGACTCTTCATCTGGTCGAGAAGGATCTGGCCTCAACTTCATTCACAACGTCCACCCAACTGCCGGGAGTCGTATCTGGCCTATCTCAGCGCAATCACTGCCCTGGGGAGCAGCACTCGAAGGCTTGCTGCGAAGTCGATGTCTCTTTGCTCCCAGACATCCTTGGACAATGTCCAAGTGGCCACTCTCTCAGAATCCATTTGGCCCGTGGAGAAGGACCAGAAGATGAGTGTCGATTTCCAGGACTTCTTCCGTCTCAATGAGTTCTCCGATTATGATTGATCGGCGGCGTGTGCCATTGGCAGTTTGCCGCAAGTGTAGAGGGACGAGACATTATGAGCAATAATCGATTTTAACATCGTAAAACATCACGGCATGCAGGTCGAAAACGCGATAACGGATGTATCATCTCATCTCGAAGGATAGAGAATCGCCCTCGCATCGCGGGTTGAAGGAGCATCGGGATCACCGCCTGAGAGGATTTTGAGAACTTGCACGCCAGCGGTGTTTGGCACCGGCCAACCGCGAATCCACTCAAGGAAAGCTGATTCGACGGGATCCCGACCAGCGTTACTTCCCTCCTTGAGAATTTGTTTCACGCGAAACGATGCTTCAGGACTGATTGGTTTGCGGTCAGCGTCAATGAGGTAGGGGCGGGCGCGATCGAGATGCAGCAGCAACTGAGTCGTTGCCAGCTCACGCTCCTCATACCGCTCCGCGCCTAACTGTCCCAACCATTCTTGGTATTGTTTCCCAGAGATTGGCCGGACTCGATCCTGTAAATCGGCAAGGAATTGGTCACTCCATTCCCGCTCGATGCGGTCGCTAAATGTCACGTAAACAAACGCCCGAAGCCACAGAGATTTCGCTTGCTTGAGTCGCTGGAGGTGTTGACGGGGAAGTCGCTGTCCTCTTCGGCTAAGTATGACGGCAACATGTTCAATTTCATCGGGCACGACGATTCGTCCATCAGCAGTGTGCTGTGGGGTGGAGAGTAATCCACGAGCGAGAAAATAGCGAGTATCATCCAAGGTTTCTAGCAAAGTACGCTCGCGCAACAGCCAATCGTGAAAGATGTCAGTTAGAATAATATTATTATGAAATTTCAAGATCGTCGCCACATCTCGTTCATGGAGTTTCTCCGCACCGTTTGGGTATTTCCAGAGGAAATTGCGGAGAACGTATCGGGTGGGTTGCGATCCGGTTTCCGTGAGTATGTTCAATCCGACAGGAACAAATTCGGTGTGCGAGGTGCCGAGGATACGATCCGCCTGGTTACGAAGGGCGATTTCGAATTCAGAGTCTCGACTTTGGCGGTTTGCGGAGCAGATCCGTGCGATGTCTCGCTCGATCTCTGCGACAACGGCTGGGCTAAAAGGGGCTACCTCGAATGCGACGGATTTACTGATCGTGATAGGAAACTTCGTATCGGAACCATCGAAGGAACCCAGGAGTCGATATTTCACCCTTCCAATCGCCGAACCGACAGGGATATTGCCAATGAACCACTGGTGAACAGGAATCCGATAGCTTTCTTTCCATCCCGGTGTGATCTCAGTGATCTCAGGTCGTATTCCGAAATGAAAGTATTGGCGGTTCGGAGTACGACGCATCACATTCCAGGTGCGGGGAAGCTCGATATCATAGAGGTCGTAGTCTTCGTAGGTCGCAAGATGCCAAACTCGCAATCGCTGTTGGCCTGAATAGGCCACTGTCACTTCAACCACCAAAGGCCCATCTTCCACCGCATCAACGACACGGACATTAATCACAAAAAACGATTGAATTAGCGCTGTTAAGATTATTTGCATCATTGTGGTTTTGCAATATTTAGTGACGAATATCTGGAATTACTATCCTACGTTACTGCTGCTGTGTGAGTTTAAGTTCAACAGCCTTCAACGCTAATTCACCTTCAATTCCAGGCACGACACCATTATTATCCTTTGGCATTTTTGTGATTGATATTGAAAATGATGTGGCATCGAGCTTAGTTACTTTGATCGTATTAGTAAAGCCTGATTCAGGAATTTTGATATCTGTCGCCCCTGTGATCGAATCCGCAAATATAATATATTGATTATTTGTTAACGTACCAGTTAGAGTCGGAGGGCTTGTCTTATTGCTCAGGGCAGTGAGGATATCAAATAGTTTATTTGTACCCAGCTTCGCTGCCATCGCGGCAGTGAGCGCTGTTACTGTAACCGGTGTCGGTCCAACAAAATCGACTATCTGCTTTCCATCTTGTACTGCTTCTTGTAGCGAAGTATAGTTTGGATTGGACTTACCGCTACCTTGACCGTCGAAGAAACCTGTCCCTTTACCATCGACTACCATTTCTTTAATACTGATCCCTTTCACTAGATCGCTGGCATCTCCAGAGTCGCTAGTGAATTTCATACGAAATACTTGGCCATAGGCAACTGACCATTCATTATTCCCTAAATCGATGAGTGTTGGAGTCGGGGCTGTATCTTTCTTCATCTCGACTGCAATTGGTATTGCCGCGACACTGAAGCCAGGGGATGTGAAGAACGCCTTAACATTGAATCCGCCAACAGAAATCGCCAAGGCCAATTGGTTGGCATTGACTCCTGCCTTCTGACCGTTCGCCGGTGGGGCAGTTGAAGTTTGCCCGACGAGAGTGAGCATCCCAGCAAAGTTTGGAGCAAATCCGTTGAGCACAGCCTGTTGCGCGGCTGTGAGTCCTTGTATGGTATTCGCTGCAAACAGTTTCCCAACGACAGTCTGGCCACCATTAATAGTGATCATTCCATTTACAGGAGACTGACCAATACACATAGTGGCAAAATTAATATTAGCAACATTTCCCTTAACCATCAAGAGCGTTTTAGTCTCCGCTGTAGGTGGAATCCGATTCTCTTTCATAGTTGGTGGGGTTTGTTGCCCCGTGACCTGTTGCGCGATCTCAAAACCTGGACCAGAAACAAATGCATACGTAAACATATGGACGGTCTGCACCGCGAGTGGGATTTTCACGGGTGCCGCTGGCTGCTCGTAATCCGCATCGATAATGGCATCGCTAACGCCAAGTGCCGTAATCGCTGTTCCAAGATAGATTGGACTGCCACTCGTCGAACCTGGGAAGCTGAAACTCGATGGGCCATCAAACGCCGCTTGACCCGATTCGATGCTGAATGTGATGGTCCCTCCCGCCATCAGCGCCGCGCCGGATACCACATAACCCACTGTTGCATCCGATCCGACCGGCGTCGCGTCATCCGTGGTTGTGACAGTGCCATTGACCTCGGGATAGAAGTTGTTGGTTGTGTCGTTGGTCGCGTTGTTGTACCAGGTAAATGTCTGGCTATCGGTCGCGCCACCCCCCGTGACGGAAACCGACGCCTGATAAGCCGCTGTCACATTTGGTAATTGCCCACTCACGGCCGCCACCCATGTTGTGGTCGAACCTTGAATGAGGCTTCCTGTGATGGTGACATTGCCTGCCGGGATGCTGATCGTGAAAGTGAGAGGATCTCCCAGTAGATCCACTGCTTCGATGGCCGGGATGTCGTCGGGGACGAGGTTGCCATTGGATTCTGATCCATCTAGAAGGGTAAAGTTTCCAGAGGCATCGGTTGTACTAAAGAAGTCGTTAATGGGAAGCAACCGGTTGACGTCGTCGATCGTCCAGTTGAAGCTCATCGTGTCCGAGACACCTCCCGCTGTTGCTGTCACCGAGACCGGATATGAGCCACCATTGGTTTGAGCGTCCGTGTACAGCGGTTGCCCCGAGATAATACCGGTGTTGGGATCGATCGTCAACCCCACTGGCAATCCGGTGGCTGAGAAAACCGGGTTATCCCCTGTTGAGTTGGCGACCACCTGGATCGGTAGCGATACCAAGTCGGCTTCCGCATTGACCTGAGGTGCGACAGCGCCCACCAGGATCGTCGTCAGCATGCCCACATCCAGAACCGAATTTGGCCCGGGAGTGTTGACTGTTCCACTCCAGGTTGAACTGCTCGAATTCTCGATTTTTGCCCCATTGGCAGTCGCGAACACCAGAGTATATGTCCCCGCTGGCAAATTGGAAAATGCATAAGAGCCGTCGGCACTGGTGGTCACGCTTTCGCTTTGTCCGTTGGACTCGTCCAAGGTCACCGTCACCCCGGCCAGGCCTGTGTCGCCCGTCTCGAAGTTTTGATCACCATTGCGGTCCAGCCAGGCAACACCGGAGACAGTTCCGAGCTGAGTCGATGGGTAGATTGGGATGTTCGCCGTTTCGGTATCGTTCGAACTGACAGAGACAGACGTCGTCCAGGTGTTCGATGTACCATCCATCACGTACCCGCTCGGCGCAGTGAAGGTCAGCGTGTACGCGCCAGGCGCCAGGTTCGAGAATGAGTAGCTTCCGTCACTACCAGTCGTGATTGGGCCGTAGGTATTCCCGTTCTGGTCGGTCATCGTAACAATTGCCCCCGCGATTGCCGGATCGCCCGTGTCGTCTGTTTGATCGTTATTTATATCGCCGAACGCCGTTCCAGTAATCGTGTCCGGCTGATACACACCGACCGACAGCACCGAACTTGACCCTGGTAGCGCTGCCCTCACCGATGTGGTCTCCATCACGTACCCGCCTGGAGCCGAGAACACCGCGGTGTACGTACCGACTGGCAGCCAGGGGAAGGAAAAGGCCCCGGTGGTGTCGGTCGTCATCGACCCGACCTCGAACCCTGACGAATTCACAAGCGTCACCGTCACCCCAGCCTGGGTGGGGTCGCCCGTATCATCCGTGTCATCCCCGTTAATGTCCAGAAACACAGTCCCGGAAAGAGTGACGAGAGTCGTCGCTGAGTAGGCCGGTGCATCCAGCGTCTCGGAGTCGTTGGAAGTGACAGTCACCGACCCAGACAAGGTGTTCGCTGATCCGTTGACCACGTACCCGCTCGGCGCGGTGAAGTTCACCGTGTACGTCCCGGGCGCCAGGTACGAGAATGAGTAGTTGCCGTTGCTGTCGGTGGTGATCGGCCCGTACGTATTGCCGTTCGCATCGGTCATCGTGACAGTCACTCCCGGCAGGCCGCTCTCCCCATCATCCTGCACACCATCTTGATTGCTGTCAACGAAGACCGTGCCACTGATTGTGTCCGGCTGATACGCTCCGACTGAAACGACCGTACCTGCGCCCGGTGCCACAGCCGTTACCGATGCAGACTCCATGACATATCCGCTCGGCGGCGTGAACGCGGCAGTGTACGTCCCAGGCGCCAGGTTCGGAAACGAAAAGTCCCCGTTGCTGTCCGTCGTGGTCTTCCCGACGTTGACATCCCACCAGTTGAAGAGCGTGACAGTCGCACCCGCCAGACCCGGGTCACCCGAATCGTTTGTGTAATCTCCGTTGCTATCCACAAACACAGTCCCGGAAACACTGGTAAGAGCCGTGGCGCTGTAAACCGGGACATCTTGGGGCTCGGTGTCGTCAGACGTGACGGTCATCGACTCCGACGAGGTGTTTGACGATCCGTTCAACACGTACCCGCTCGGGGCTGTGAAAGTCATTTGATATGTCCCGGGCGCCAGGTTCGAGAACGTGTAGTTCCCGTTACTGTCCGTCGTCACCGGTCCATAGCTGTGGCCGATTTGATCCACCATCGTGACGCTCAAGCCAGCGACCCCCGGGTCACCTGGATCGTCCAGTTGGTCGTTGTTGAGGTCCAGGAACGCCGTCCCAGTGATCGTGTCCGGCTGATACGCTCCCACCGACACGAACGATTCTGGCCCGGGTGTCTCAGCCGTCACCGGCGTTGACTCGATCACATACCCGCTCGGCGTCGAGAACGTGAGGGTGTACGTTCCAGCCGACAGGCCCCCAAAGGAAAAATCCCCATTGCTATCGGTCGTGGTTGACCCGATACTTGCACCTGATGATGTGAAGAGAGTCACTGGCACACCGGTCAGGACCGGGTCGCCCGGATCATCTGTGTAGTCCCCGTTGCTGTCCACCCACAGGGTTCCGGATATGCTGCTGTTCGTGATGCCCGCACTGTAGGCCGGGACATTCACCATCTGAGTGTCGTCGGACGTGACGGTCGCCATCTTCCACGTGTTGTTCGACGACCCGCTCAATACGTACCCGCTCGGCGCAATGAAGTTGGCCGTATACGTTCCGGGCGCCAGGTTCGAGAAGGTGTATTGCCCATTGCTGCCGGTTGTTATTGGTCCGGAGATGTTCCCATTCTGATCGTCGAGCATCGTGACGCTCACGCCTGGAAGGCCAGGCTCGCCATCATCCTGCACGCCATCCTGATTGTTGTCAACGAACGCTGTCCCAGTGATTGTGTTCGGCAGATATGCCCCCGCGGACACCGAGCCTGACTGTGGAACAGACAGCGATGCGGTCTCCATCACGTACTCGCCCGGCGGCGAGAAGGAAACGGTGTAGGAACCGACCGGCACGTTCGCGAACGAAAAGTCTCCGTTGATATCGGTCGTGGTCGAGCCGACCGGATCACCCATCGATAATGTCGATAGAGTGACCGTCACCCCGGCCAGGCCGGGGTCGCCGGGATCATCATTGTAGTCCCCGTTGCGATCCACCCACACGGTCCCGGTGATGGTGTCCGCCTGGACCGTCTCCACGATCGATCCCGAGCTAGCTCCGTAAGACGACGTCCCCGCATAGCTGGCGGTGATCGTGTGCGAGCCGACCGCCAGGGAGGTCAGCGGTGTCCAGGCCGCAGTCCCGTTCGAACTCAGTTGTACCGATGTCTGGTTCACCCCGTCGACTCCGAACGTCACCCATCCCGTCGGTGTTCCCCCACCCGCCGACGCAGATACGGTGGCCGTATAGGTCACCGATTGACCATACTCCGACGGGTTCGCCGACGACGTCACCACGGTGGTTGTGGCGGCCCCAGTGATGACCTCTGTCACGGGGGGAGAGGTGGACGCACTGTACTCCCCATCTCCGCTGTAGGAGGCCGTCAGCGTATCCGTTCCTTCCAGGAGGGCTGAGGTCACCAGGCTTGCGACCACCGAGTCGCCCGAGGTGGTCAGTGGCGCAGTCCCCAAGGGAGCAGATCCATCCATGAACGTGATGGTGCCGGTCGGTGTTGGTGCTCCGGCCTGGATTGGCCCGATGGTCGCTGTCAGGGTGACGGCCTGACCGACGGCGGCCGGGTTCAGGGAGGTCGTCAACTCGACCGGAGGGGTATCCAAGATCTGGACATTGGCCGTTGTCGCCAACCCGGTACCCGACGGTGGTCCATAGTATCCGTCCCCGCCCAGGAGCGTCACCCCGAAACCCACAGTGCCCTCGATGATGCTGGTCGGCGTGGTGGCCACCATCAGGTTGACATCGGTCTGATTGGCCGCGAATGTGACGGTCCCGCCGCTGGGGGTCAGGGAGGAGCCCCCCGAGCCAGAGGCGGACAGCGAGTAATTGGTTCCCCAAACCGCCTGGGGGTCGCCTTCGCCATCGGCTCCGATCCCCAGATTCACGGTCAGGGGTTGGGTCGTGTCGCCGCCGGTTCGTTCCACATACACCGAGCCTGTACCTCCGTCGGGTATCGACTGCAAGGCGGGGTCCAGCCAGACCTCCGCCGAGGTGTCCCCACCCCCATCGTTCCCACCCGATGTACTGCCGCCCCCGCCACCCGGATCCGAAATGACCACATCCTCGGTGTCAGAACCTGAGCCGCTGTCCGTCCCGCCGACGTAGGTGGTATTCGCAGTGATCGTAACCGTGTACTGCCCCGGTTCGGTGTAGGCATAGGATGGAGAAGTGAAACTGATCGAGGTCGAGGAGTTCCAGGTCTCCATGAATCCACTGCTGACTGGGCTCGATCCATCCCCCCAGTCCACTGAAAGGGTCACCCCGGTCAAGGGTACGCTTGAAGTGACAGTGCCCACCGCCGTCACCTGGTCACCGGCCCCAACGATTTGACCCGGGAGAATGGAGAACATGACTGTTGGTGGATCGTTCGATGCCGCCAGGTTCACACCTCCGGTAAAACTGTCACCGAAGGGCGGAATGTCCGCGGTTGGCAACGAGACCAACTGTCCCGTCTGGCCGCTGAAGATCTTCACCTCGGTCGGGACACCGACATCCGTCCCGACGATGATGTCCGCGAATGGGTCGTCGTCCACGTAGGCCGTGGCGACCGTCACCCCGGCCGTCATCCCCGCAGCGTAGGGCGTGAAATCCCGCAAGACCGAGCCGTCGGCCCCGGAAAACACCTTCACCTCTGACGAAACCCCCGGCCCTGTCCCCACCACGATATCCGGGTGGCCCGCGTCGGTCACGTCCGAAGCGAGTGTGTCCGTACTGACGCTCACGCCGGTGCGCATCAATGAGTCGAAGGCGTAAAACGAACCGAGCGGGCCGGCCACTTGTGTTCCAGTGGTGAGGTCGAAGGTTGCCACTCGTGGCGCGCCCCCAACCCCGGCCCCAACCACCAGGTCGGGGTCTCCGTTCCCGGTCAGGTTGCTCGCGGCAGAAATGCTCACCCCGCCCTTGAATGATGGGTCAAAGGCGTAAAACGATTCGATCAGCGCCCCCGTGAGCCCGTTGAACACTCGGATCTCTGGGCCACCACCTGCCCCGGCCGCGACGACGATGTCCGGTGTCCCGTTCATGTCCACCGCAGCGACTGTCACCCCACCCTTGAATGACGGGTCAAAGGCGTAAAATGACAGAAGTTCATCTCCCGTCTTCCCGTCCAGAACCATCACTTGCGGGCCGCCGCCCGGCCCAGCCCCGGCAACCAGATCCGGATAACCATCACCATTAAAATCAGCCGTGGCAACAGA
>PLDW01000042.1 GCA_003136315.1 Gemmataceae bacterium
AAGTTATTTCCCGACGGCTCCTAGAGGCGGCCATCCGCATACACGACGGCCGCGGAGCCACGCCCTGTGCCCTCCTCCGAACGCTTCCAGCGGACCTTCCCCGTCGCGGCCTCCGCGCAGAACGGCTTACCCTGGTCGTCCGTGTCCCCGTAGACGTAGTCGCCGACCCGGATCACACCTCCGTGCTTGTTCGTCAACTCACGCTTGAAATACACTTCTTCGACCGACACGTTCTTCCCGTCGACCTTGAACTTGAGTAGGGCCGCGCCTTTGCCGTACCCCGCGCTCGCAAACACGTAGTCACCCGTGATGATCGGGGTCGGGATGTTCGCTGTGTTCGGGCCGAGCTTCTCGTATTTCCAGAGGAATTTGCCATCAGTCCCGATCCCCACCAGGCCGCCGTTCACAAGCTGAACATAATGCTTCACGCCGCCCGGTTGGGCCACCACGACCGAAGAGTAGCCCGCCTCGGTGTGTTTGAGCGGGAGGGGGCAGGTCCAGATAGTTTCGCCTGTTTTCTTGTTGAGTGCGACCACCGTTGCGTTGTTCCCACCGGGTGTAACAATCACCCGGTCGCCGTCGATCAGCGGGGATTCGCAGTAGTTCCACCCGCCTTTCACTCCGCCAAACTCCTTCATCACGTCGCGGTGCCATACGCGCTTACCATCATGATCGATACACACGAGATCGCCCATCTGCCCGAGGGCATAAACGTGGTCCCCATCCACCGTCGGGGTGCAGCCGAGATTTCCCCCCGCTGTTCCCACTTCGGCGGTCCAGATGATGGCACCGGTCTTGCGATCCAGGGCGATGATGTGGGAATCCTTCCCCCGATTCCCGAGGGTGTACAGCCGGTCGCCCGCGACACTCACAGTCGAGTAGCCGCCACCGAGTCCCTTCACCGACCAGGAGAGGGGCGGGCCATCTTTTGGCCACTCCTGCAAGAGGCCCTTCTCCCTCGACACTCCATCTCGGGCGGGACCACGGAACTGCGGCCAGTCGTCGGCCAGGGCAGGGGCCGCGAAGGCTGCGGCCAGAAGTAGGGCGGAAGAGGCGGAGCGGAGGAACATGAAATGCCTCGGGAGGTAGGAGGGGAAGGACATCACGGGCAGGGTGGTGGGGCAACGATGCTCAACAAGGTCAAGCATAAGCCGCGGAGTCGATCCTGTCGATCAGGAAGTGGTGGGGAGGGAAGCGTGAAGAACCCTAACCCCCCAACCCCCTTCCCTAAGAAGGAAGGGGGAGCCGGATGTGGAAGAAACCTAACCCCCCAACCCCCTTCCCTGGGAAGGAAGGGAGAGCCGGAGAGTGGTTCTCTTTGCGGGTGCTTAACGAAACCGCCTTCGACCGTAGTAAGGTGTGTTCGGATCAGCGTTCCGATCCAATAGCATCTCGTACCAGCCGAGCCCAGCGATGACGACGGGGCCAAGTCCACCACCCTGCACCTTCGGCTGCCAGATCTCGAACCGGAGTTCGTTCCCGATCCGCTGCCCTGTCGCAATGGCGGGGGGAAGGCCGTCAAGGGCTTTCAAGAGGCTCGTCCACGCTTTGGCCTCGTTCTCTTTTTGCTTTGGTGAATCTGTTTCGCTCTCACCTGGTTGCCGCAAGCCTGTACTCGGCGTGGCAGGTGTGAGTGGAACGACTGGGCCATCCGGGATGGATGTCTCGGTCACACGCCGGAACAGTCCACCCAGGCTGACTGTCCCCAGTAGCGGGGGAGCCTCTCCCGATCTGCCCATTGTCACGGTCCCCGCGACCACCGATCGGCCAGAATCACCCAGAGTCGCTACGGCCACCAGTTTGCGGTCGAGACCGACGACGAACACCCCATCCTTTCGAGCGGAATGGAGTGCCGCTTTCCAGGGGAGTCCACCCCCGGCGATTGACCGCACCAGGACACCCCCGACCGTTTCGGTCGAGACATTAAGCGGGGGACCCCCGGCCAGATCGCCTGCGACTTTCGGGAGGAGTTCCTCCCACGCTGTCGCGACCTCTGCGCTCTCGGTGTGGAGCACGAGCATCGGCAGTGCGACGGCCCCTTTCGGCAGATGTTGTTGGAGTGGGACAACGACCGTGATCGCCCGGGTCTTTCCGATCAAGCCTTCGGCAAGCGGAACCTTGTATTTCCCCTCCCACTCCTTGATCGCCTCACTGGGCAACCGCCCCAGTGTTCCGTTGGCCTTGGCAATGGCATCGAGTACCCCAATCACAGCCGTGGCCCGACCCTTGTCCGGAAAAGTGATCGCCAGTGCGACTGTGGCTGGGGCAGGTGCCGAATGCAGGAGTTCGACCTTCGCGCCTGCCCCGGCCAGGAAATCCACCAGTGGACTCTTCCCGGCAGGATCGAATGCACCCCCGACCGAGAGCGCCAGCCCACCGTCCCGGAACCGCACCGACCCAGCCAAATACCGGAGTGTCTTGGGGTTCGCCACCAGCTTGAACCAGCCAAAAGCGTCTGGCTCGGGCTCACCCTGTCCCGCGCGCTGGACCTCCTCGAACTTCGTGCAGAACGCGGGAACGTTGGCGAACAGAAATACTCCTGGCTGGCGGTGAGTCGTGGCGGCCTCCTGGAATACCGGATTGGCTGCGAGTGATCCCTTCTTGCTCCCCTGGAATCGGGTCACCACCTCGCCAACGGCCTCGCGACTGGTCCCAATCACGAACAAGCCGGGAACGTATGCGCAGGTGGCTTCGTAAGTCCCCTCGACGGGCGGTTTGTCATCGAGTTTCTGCTGGCCGTCATTCGGATCAAAAATGAAAGTCGGCTGGCGGGACTGGTAGACCGGAACACCGCCGACAATGCCCACCTTTCGCATTGCACCTGTTGTGAGATAAGCCTTGGCAGCGAGTCCGGCAGCAGCGCTGTCCCCGGTCAGAACGGCAAGCGCACCGCAGGGTTCGCCTTGCTCGTTAAAGCCGGTGAGGCCGATGCCCACGCCGCGAAATTTCTTGACCTCGGCGGCCATTTCGGGCGAAGCCAGCAGCGCCACGATGGCAAGTTCCCGTTTCCCGAGCACATCGGCTGGCGTCTTTGCAGCATCGCGGCGTGCCTGGATGAACGCGACCGGGTCTTCCAACACCGTACCCTTCACAACTGCAGCAAGGTCCGCACCCAGGGCGGCCGGATTGTGCAATTCGGCGTAGGCAAGGGTGTTGGGCGGGAACAGTTCGGCAGTGTCCATCGGGTCGGCAGCTCGACCCGTGGCGGCAAAAACCAACACGAGCACGACAGAAAGAGCGGTCCGTCGGGTCAGATCCACGGCGGCACTCCAGGGGGAACTCACCGGGCTACGGACCCGGTCGGGACAAACAATCCGCTTCCACGGTACGCTCTGCACAAGCGGTCCGCAAGCGGTCAGGCTCAAGGAGATCGAGTGCGGGCGCTCTGGTGGGGCAATCCTGGGGGCCTGTTCCGGACGCACCGGGTGTGCAGGCGGCCTGGCAAGTGGCTCTCTCGATCGATCTGAACATCCCACCCAACGTCGGTAGCCTCATCCGAGATTTGTCAGCGATGTCATTTGCCAGCGATCAAGGCATCTCGTTCCGCCGTCATGTTCGATCTGGCCCGTTCCTCGTCTTCCTGATAGGCCAGATCGGTCAAGTAGATCCGCGGGCGAGCCAGGAACTGGTTCAGAACGGCCGTGCGCCCTGCCCGATAGTGCTCATCAGACACCCAGGCGTATTCCTTCCGCACATCGGCCGCGTACCGCCGGTAACGCTCCCTGGAGGCCGCGAGGATCGCAAGATCCGCATCCAGGAGGATCGCTGTCTCCCGGTCTCCTGCAATGGGGTGCTCGGACAGGTGGGCAGTTGCGAGGATCAGCTTCATCACTCGCTCCAGTTCCGATCGGGGCACCCCGATCGGCCCCAGAAGTGTCGTCGCAAGGTCTGCGCTGCGGGTCTCGTTGTCCCTGGCTCGTGGGTCGTAGACCGCATCATGGAACCAGATCGCGAGTTGGACCGAGGCCAGATCGTCGGTAATTGTGGCGAGCCGGGCAGCGGCCCGGAACATCTCCCCCAGGTGCTCCAAATTGTGGTAGTGCCGGTCTGGTGCTGAATGAGCAGCGACCAGCAAATCGAAAACCGGACCTCCGTCGGTGGCAGTGACCCGGTAACCCTCCAGCAGACGGACCCAGGCCTGCCGCATCAGGTCCAGGGAATCGGGCGGGTTCATCTGCGTGTTTGGCTCCTGAGAGGGGAAACCGGACACGGTTTCTGCAACGAAACTCCGGCCGGGGTTATAGTGTAGTGAGTGGGGTTCGCTGGGGCGATGCGGAAAACAGGGCGATCCGGCCACCCCTGATTCCGGAGCCCGGTCGGACACTCCCATTCCAGGAGCAATTGTCGATCAAGCGGGAGGGCGAGGCTCCAGCCGAGCTGTGCTAAGGCGACCGGCAGAAGGAAGTTTAGGACTTCCGGCCAGAACCTAACCGCCCAACCCCCTTCCCTAAGAAGGAAGGGGGAGCCGGAGGGCGGTTTGACTCCCCCTGCTCACATCAGGGGTGTTTTGGCCGGTGGTCCTTACCAACCACTGAGAGTCGAGGGCCGGGGTTTGAGCCCTGAATGGGGCTCTGGAAAATAGCCCAGGGTGGAGCCGGTCTTCCGGCGAAACCCTGGGAACCGTGGAGATTTCCACTCACAGTTCGCCCAACTGGATAGCTCGGTTCGAGATTCGCCCTATCGTGTGCGTATATGAATCGTCTTTCCGCACATGCGATACTCCGCCCTGACGCTGGTCGGTCAGTCCCTCCGAGGCACAAACTTTTGGAGACGCTGACTGGTCACCTCGGTGACATAAACACTCCCTTGTGAGTCGACACACAGCATGTGCGGCGTGCGAAACTGCCCGGGGCCAATCCCTTTTTCCCCAAAGCGGCCGAGAAGTTTGCCGTCGGTCCCCAGAATCCTCACCGCGTCGGACAGTCCGTCCGCAACGAATAGCCGGTCCCTGGTGAGGAACAGCCCATACGGAGCGCCTGTCTCCTTCCAGACCGCCAAAAACTTCCCGTTCGCATCGAACACCTGAACCCGGTGATTCTCCCGGTCGCCGACGTAAACTCGCCCGTTCGCATCCAGACAAATCGCGTGCGGGAGGTCGAACTCCCCCTCGCCGTTCCCTTCCTTCCCCCACTGGGCCAGGAGCTTTCCTGTGGCCGAGAATTTCATCACCCTGGCGTTCCCGTACCCGTCAGACACGTAGAACTCGCCGCTGGGTGCAATTGCCACGTCTGTCGGTTGGTCGAACTGGTCCGGACCATCACCCGATACGCCCTTCTTGCCCAGCATCATGAGAAGCTTGCCCATCGGGTTGAACTTCATCACCAGATGGTTCCCGATGTCCGTTAACCAGATGTTACCCGCTGAATCGGTACGCAATCCGTGCGGAGTTTTGATGGATTCGTGCCCCCAACCACGGACGAAGGTGCCATCCCGTTCAAAAATGAGAACAGGCTTGGGACCGCGGTGGGCGACATACACCCGGTCGGCCGCATCGGTCGCAACCGCTGAGACAGGTCCAAATGCGATGCCCGCTGGCAGTCGCGGCCACCCGGGCACCGGCCGGTAATCCGGCACACCCGAAGGTGGGGCGGTCGACCGGGCCGGCTCCGCCAGGACCGTGAGAATCCCTCCAAGGATGAGGGTCGTAATCAGGATTCGGGACATGAGGGTCTCTCAACGTGTCAGGAGGGCAAAGTTTTCACCAATGAAGCGGTGATCACAGTCGAGAAGTGGACGGATCACGATGAACCTCCCTCGTGGCTCGCTGAGGTCAACCTGATGAGAGACTCTCGCTGGAAATGGCGATCTGCGTTTTCGTTCGGCCCGATTCGTTCCTCATACAGGAACCCGTTGAGNNCTCCCGTTAGACCGATGATCGCTACGGGAATGATACAGCCTCAGCGGGTTCCTGTCTCAGGACGACTCCTGACATCGGGCCTGTTTCGCTGGGCTTCGCAGATGGTAGTGTATCGCCCAGAAAAATCCTGCCCCCCACGTCTTTCCCTCCGGTCCGATCTGCGATTCGGTCTCGCCCTCCTGCTCGCGAGCCTCTTCCACGCGATGCCGGTGCTGGCAGCACCAACCGTGATCGAACCCCGGCTGCGCCACCTCCGGGCTGGCACCGAGCGCGAGTGGAGCGATTTCCCTGTCACAGCAGAAGCGTCGAAACTCTCGACGACGTTTCGGGCCAGGTCGAACGAGCGGGAGCAGACCCTCCGCCTCCGGCAGCAGGACGTTAAGCAAGCCTGGCGGCTCCTTCTGAACGGAAAGGAATTGGGTCGGCTCCTCCCCGACGAGAACGATACCGAACTCGCATTGCCTGTCCCAGCTCGCCGGCTCGTCGAGGGCGAGAACACACTCGTCGTGGAACCCACTGGGAAGCTCCCGGACGATATCCGGGTTGGCGAGATCACCCTCGAACCCCGACCGACAGCGGACGTGTTGAACGATGGGACAGTCGAAGTCGTGGTCCGGGAGGAGCGAAAACCCGGTGACTTCGTCCCAGTGCCGTGTCGGCTCACCATTGTCAGCGCTCGTGGCTGTCTCGCGGCAATTGGTGCCGTCTCCACCGATCGACTTGCGGTCCGGCCAGGCGTGGTCTATACCGCCGATGGGACCGCACGGTTCGGTCTCGCTGGGGGCGATTACACGATCTTCGCCGGGCGCGGATTCGAGTACGGGATCGATTCCGTTCGCGTGTCCGTCAAGGCAGGCGAAGTCGTTCGCAAGACCCTGACGATCCACCGCGAGGTGCCGACCCCGGGATACGTTGCCTGCGACCCTCATGTCCACACACTGACCCACTCCGGCCACGGGGACGCGACCGATATCGAGCGCATGATCACGATTGCTGGCGAAGGTATCGAGCTGCCGGTGGCCACCGAACACAATCTCCAGATCGACTACAACACGGCCGTGGTCAAGGCCGGGGTGAGAAAGTACTTCACGCCGCTTGTCGGCAATGAGTTGACGACGGGAGTCGGTCACTTTAACGTCTTCCCTCTCCCGGCAGGAGGACCAGTCCCAGACTTCAAAGTGAAGGACTGGGACGATGTTGCCACGGCTCTCGGCCGATCGCCAGGATCGCGGATGGTGATCCTCAACCATCCACGAGACCTCCACGGCGGGTTCCGCCCGTTCGGTGTCGCTCGGCACCTCACGCCAACGGGCGAAGATCTCGACGGATGGGCACTCCCTGCCAATGCGGTAGAAGTGGTGAACTCCGGAGCGCAACAGTCTGATGTGATGCGCCCTGTGCGAGACTGGTTCGGACTCGTCAACCGCGGCCTCTTCCTGACACCAGTCGGATCAAGCGATTCGCATGATGTGAGTCGGTACATCGTCGGGCAGGGCCGGACGTATGTCCGATGTGCCGACGATCGCCCCGGTGAGATCAACACTGGCGAAGCCCTCAAGAACTTTTCGGAGGGTCGGGTGCTGGTCAGTTGCGGCTTGATCGCGGAGATCACAGTGGACGGCATGTATGGTCCCGGGGATCTCGTGCCCGTGAAAGGCGATACGAAGGTCTCCGTTCGTGTGCTCGGTCCTTCGTGGACCAGGGCCGACCGAATCGAGTTGTACGCGAATGGTGTCAAGGTTCGTGAGTCTCCCATTGATGATGCGGGAACGGCCGGTGTGAAGTGGGCCGGTAACTGGATCCTTCCCCGATGCAAACAGGATGTGTATCTCGTCGCAGTGGCGACCGGGCCAGGAGTCGTAGATCTGTTCTGGCCCATCGCAAAACCGTACCAGCCGACATCCGACATCGTCCGCAAGCGGGTGATCGGGGTCACGGGTGCGGTCTGGGTCGATGGGGACGGCGATGGCCGCCGGACATGCGCATACGATACCGCGCGTCGAGTGGTCTCCGAGGCGGGTCAGGATTGGCGGAAGGCAGTCTGGGCGGTCGGCAAGTACGACGAGGCCGTGGCGGTCCAGGCCGCCGGAATCCTCCGGGCAGATATGGGGGTGTCTCCATCCGACAAGGAATTGTGTGACGTTGCTGGATCTGTCGGTCAACACGTCCTGCACGGCGTCGAGGCATATGCCGGGGCATGGCGGGCGAGCCAGATTGCCCGTCAGGAAGCACCTTTGAAGTGAGTCCCCGTTTCTCAGGGTTTCGCCGGCAGACCGGCTCCACCCTGGGCGATTGTCCAGAGCCCCATTTGGAGCTCCAAACCCAGCAACTGCTGCCCATCAGGGCGGCCGATTTTATTCTAATGATATATATAGTATATGTCCATGATAGATGCCATGTTTTGACATCATCTGGGTCTCCAGGGTTTGGGCCTGATACAGGACCCGCTGAGGCAGTCTCATTCGCGGAGCGATCATCGGTCTAACGGGCGGGCGNNAGGGGTGGCCTCGCCCTCCCGTTTATACGTCCAATCGTCTTTCCAGAGATGCGACAGTCTCAACGGGTTCCTGTATGAGGGGGAAATGGGCCAGTCATCAGGTGGGGGAGTAGTCCGGCAAGAACGGCCCCAAGAGTGCCGAATGACTAGCAACCGCTTCCTTCTCTGGCAGGCAACTTCCTCCGATATGGTGACCTGAATGATCTTTCCTGATGAATCCCGCAGCAGAAAGAGATTCGGCATCTGGCCGCAGGGTTCGAGGCCGAAACGGGGTCACAGAATCTTGGAAGCCGCTTCCCTGAGTGAAACCAGGAGGCATTGATGGCGATTCCCACTCAAGACCCCTGGAACTCGTCCTATTTGGAACATCCCCGAGAATCGTGTGAACCAGTCAAAGCGGGGCAGCGCAGAAAATGTCACATAATAGAATTGGCAGAACGTTCGAGTATTCCTGAAGCGGGGCACCCCAGAAAGTGTAACAGAATAGAGTCGGCAGAACGTTCGAGTATTTACTGTGACTTCAGGGACAGAAACAAAAGCGGCGGAAAAGCGCCGCACTCCAAAAGGGGCGAAACGATTTGGCAGAATATTCGAGTGTCGCCGAAGAGGGGCAACGCAGAAAGTGTAACAGAATAGAGTTGTCAGAGTGTCATATCGTGATCCGGTTCGGTCCCCAAGCCTCGATCCGTAACCGCTACCCCGACCTTCGGCTTGGGCTGGAGGATATGGAGTCTGGTTTAAAATTATTCGCCGGGTATTTATCAGGTGACCCGGCCACTGACTTTGCCGGTTCGCCAATTCCCATGTTACCCCTCGCACCTACTCATTGAACCGTGCCGGCAATGTTTTTCAGGCCGATGATTCGGATCGCACACCCAATCACGATGATGTTCCTGGACGAGTCCTTCCCTGAGGTTTTGCCCCCCCCCGCGCGGCACGCGGAAGCCGGGAGTTTCAAATAGGTTATGTGTGATGGTGTGAACTGGGTTGGAAGATGCTGCGTCTGGCGGGCGAATTGGTGGGGAAGGAAGAGGGGAATCTCACCCCGCAAAGGGTACAACTGATGATACCTGGCCACGCTGAAGACCGACCCCTGCATTTTGCGTGACGAGGGGCAGGTAGCGGAAAACTGATAGCTGAGAACTTCTTTCATGACCCGCATCGCGATCTACGATACGACCCTCCGGGATGGGAGCCAGGGCGAGGGAATCAACTTCTCTCTCCAGGACAAACTGCTGCTCACTCGCAAGCTCGATGATCTGGGAATCGATTTCATTGAAGGCGGCTACCCGCTCTCCAACCCCAAAGATTTCGAGTATTTCCAGGCCGCCCGGGAACTCCACCTCCGGCACGCAAAAGTGGTCGCGTTTGGGATGACCCGGCGAAAGAATAGCCCCCCCGAGACCGACACCTGCCTGAAGGCACTTCTCGACGCGCGAACCCCGGTTGTCACGATTGTCGGTAAGACCTGGGATTTTCACGTCACCAACGTGCTGGGAACCACGCTCGAAGAGAATCTGCGGATGATCGCCGATTCGGTGGCTTACTGCCGATCCCAGGGCCGCGAAGTGTTTTACGACGCCGAACACTTCTTCGATGGCTACAGGGCGAACCCCGGGTACGCTCTGTCGACGCTTCGAGCCGCGGCCGATGCGGGTGCGGGTGTCGTGATCCTCTGTGACACCAACGGGGGTACGATGCCGGAGCGGGTGGCAGAGGTCGTGGCGGAGGTGCGCCGAGCTGTGGGATGTGAGATCGGCATTCACTGCCACAACGACTGCGAGATGGCGGTGGCGAACTCGCTCGCGGCCGTGCGGACCGGGGCGACCCAGGTCCAGGGGACGATGAACGGCATCGGGGAACGGTGCGGGAATGTCGATCTCGTCAGCGTGATCGCCAACCTCGCCCTCAAATACAACCGGGAAGTGCTTCTGCCAGGGAGTCTGGCCAAGTTAACCGAGACATCGCGATACGTGTACGAGATCGCAAATATGAATTTCCGGTCCGGGCAGCCGTTCGTCGGTACCAGTGCATTCGCCCACAAGGGCGGGATGCACACTCACGCCGTCGCCAAAGATCCGGCGACCTACGAGCACATCACCCCGGAGGCGGTCGGGAATGAACGACGGATACTCGTGTCGGAATTGTCGGGGCAATCGACCATTCTGACCAAGACGACCAAATACCAGATCAGCCACGACCGGGCGCTGATGGCGAAAATCCTTTCCCAGGTTCAGGATCTGGAACATGCCGGGTACGAGTTCGAGGCCGCGGAGGCATCCTTCGACCTGCTTGTGAAGAAGGCAGCCGGGTTGTATCGGCCGTGGTTCGAGCGGCTTGCTTACCGGGTGAACATCGAGGCGGGGGTCGATGGCAGCCCGATCACCGAGGCAACGGTGAAGGTGAAAGTGGGGGGGGCTGTCGCACATACAGTGAGCGAAGGCGACGGGCCGGTGAACGCTCTTGATGGGGCGCTTCGGAAAGCGCTGCTACCGACTTTTCCCGGACTGGCGGAGGTGCAACTGGTCGATTACAAGGTGCGGGTAGTGAACCCCAAGGAGGGAACCGCCGCGCGGGTTCGGGTGGTGATCGAGTCGCGCGATAAGGCCGACGTCTGGGGCACTGTCGGGGTGAGCGAGAACGTGGTCGAAGCGAGCTGGCTGGCCCTGGTCGATTCGATCGAGTACAAGCTGTTCAAGGATGAGGAACGGGAAGGAGGCCGCTCATGATCACGGACGAAGAACTGGAGATGGCAGTCCCGGTGCCGGTCCCGACCGCCGAGAACCCGCATGCCCTCGGCTGGCGTTACCGGAGGAAGGGACTGGTCGTTCTCCCACTGACCCAGGCGGACCTCTTGTGGCAGGAGGAGGACGACCAGATCGTGACGAACTACAACCACGTCGCGGACATGTTCTACCTCTTCGACATTCTGGGGAGACGGACGAAGGGCAAGTCTGGGGTGCGAGTGTTCAGTGACCACTGCATCAACTTCCAGGTCGAGGGGCTGGGGATTTTGGGTCCGGACGTGGTCATGTTCAACGGTGAGCCACGCGACTGGGACGGCAGACGCGGGACGTTTCCCGTCAAGGACATGGGGGCACGCCCGCTTTATGCTTTCGAGATCACCTCTCCGGGTAGCCGATTGCGAGATTTCCGCGAACGCCTCGACCAGTACTACCGGGCAGGCGTGCCGGTCTACGTGGTCATTGATGCACCCTATGGTGGGGGGCGACGGCCCCAGGGGATCGTTCAGTTCCAGGCCGGGCCTGACGGATACGAGCGTCTCCCAGGCCGACCGGATGGCCGCATTTGGGTGGAGGTCGCCGAGGTCTGGCTCGGCCTGGAAAATGGTCGAGCAGCCTGCTTTCTGCCCAACGGCGAGTGGATCCCATCTGGGGCCACGGCTTTGCAAGATCTGAGCGCGACAAAGACGCAACTGGCCGAAGAGACGCAGCGAGCCGATACCGAGAAGGCTCGGGCAGAGGCAGCACAGGCATCTGCTACGGCGGAGAAGGTCCGAGCTGAAGCCGCCACCGCTCTTGCCGCAGGTGAAAAGCAGCGGGCCGAGGCCGCCGCAGGCCAGGCCGCTGCCGAGAAGGCCCGGGCTGAAGCTGCCGATGCCCAGGTCGCTGCCGAGAAAGCCCGGGCCGAGGCCGCCGCTGCCCAGGCTGCGAAAGAGAAGGCCCGAGCGGACGAGGTTGCCCGGAAGATGGCCGAACTCGAAGCCGAACTCCGCCGTCTCCGTGGCGAAACTGGCCCTTCGGCTTGAACCGACCGCGTCTGGCGAGTGTCTGGGTGGTGGGGAAGCGTCTGCGGAGCGGTTCCTGGACCTGGAGGAGGTGAACGATGGCGACCGCGACACAGGCTCCGACACTGCCAGCACCGGCCGCTCGCGACCCGTTCTTCTACGGTTGGCGGATGGTGCCTTCACCGCGGGAAGATGGAACACAGAAGTGGGACCAGGTGCCTCTGACCGAGTGGGATGTCCTGCACCCGCAGGAGGACGACTTCATCGTGCAGAACGACGTCCACAACGACATTTGCATGTACCTCAAGAACGTATTCCGGTGGCGACTCGCCGACCGACCCGGGGCTCTCGTTCTCCAGGACCACCGGGTCGACTGGCAGACGGCCGGGCTCATCCCCCACGGGCCGGACATTGTCGTCCTGTTCGACTCCCAGCCCTGGGACCGTCTCCGTGCCACCTACCCGGTCCGTGACCAGGGCGCTCGGCCGGTGCTGGTCGTCGAGGTCACCTCCCCGACGACGCGGAACAAAGACCTGGACGAGAAGGTCACGGACTACTTCCTGGCCGGAATCCCGCTTTATGCGATCGTCGATGTTCGGTCGAGGGAGGTGGAGTCAGACATCCGCCTGCTGGCATACCGGCCGTCGCCCGAGGGGCCGCTACGGATCTTATCTCCGGAACCGAATCGGGTCTGGCTCCCGGACCTGAACCTCTGGCTGGCCACAGAAGGTGACCAGGTCATGTGCCTGGAGCCGTCGGGCACACCGGTCGGAGATTACCTTACCGTCGCGCGCATGGCCGCAGAGGCAGACGCCAGGGCATCTGCCGCCGAGCGAAGGGCCGACGAGGCCCAGGCACAGGCGGGAGCCGAGAAGGCTCGGGCTGAGGCTGCGGTCACGATCGCAGCCGAAGAGAAGGCTCGGGCTGAGGTTGCGATTGCGATCGCAGCCGAAGAAAAGGCGCGGGCTGAGGCCGCGGTTGCCATCGCAGCCGAGGAAAAGGCGCGGGCCGATGAAGCCGCCCGGAAGATGGCCGAACTCGAAGCCGAACTCCGCCGCCTCCGCGGCGACTCCAACCCGAACACCAGCACCTCGAACTCCTGAACTCACCATGCCGACGGAACTGGCCAAGACATACGACCCGAAAGAGGCTCAGCAGAAGTGGCTTACGCTCTGGGAGGAGCGTGGCTATTTCCACAGTGAGCCCGATCCGGATCGCAAGCCCTACACGATCGTGATCCCGCCGCCAAATGTGACCGGCGCGCTCCACATGGGCCACGCCCTGAACAACACGCTCCAGGACGTGCTGATCCGCTGGCGGCGAATGCAGGGCTACAACGCGCTCTGGATGCCCGGCACCGACCACGCGGGAATCGCCACGCAAGCGGTGGTGGAGCGGCTCATTTTCTCCCAGGAGAAGAAGACCCGTCACGAGATTGGCCGCGATGAGTTGGTGAAGAGAATCTGGGCCTGGAAGGACCAGTATGAAGCCCGCATCCTCGGGCAACTGCGCTCGATCGGAGCGAGTTGCGACTGGCAACGAACGCGGTTCACCCTCGACCCGATCTGCGCGAAAGCTGTGCGGGAAACCTTCTTCCGCATGTTCCGCGATGGCTACATCTACCGTGGCAAACGGCTGGTGAACTGGGACGCCCAACTGCAAACCTCCGTCTCCGACGACGAGACCTACACCGAGGACACCAAGGGCGGATTCTGGACCTTCAAGTATCCGGTGATTGGGCTGCCGAGCACGTTCATCTCCTTCAGCACAACCCGCCCGGAGACAATGCTCGGCGATACGGCCCTGTGCGTGCATCCTTCCGACGACCGCTACAAGCCATTCCTGGGCATGAAGGCATTGCAGGTGCTCACAGGCCGCGAGATTCCCATCATTGCCGATGGCCTGCTCGCCGACCCCACCCTCGGCACCGGATGCGTGAAGGTGACCCCGGCCCATGACGCGAACGACTACGCCTGCTACACACGGCATCCGGAAATCGGGATCATCAACATCCTGAACCCGGACGGCACAATCAACGCCGAAGGCCGCGAATTTGCCGGCCTGGACCGTGTCAAGGCCCGCGAGGCCGTGGTGAAGAAGATGGAGGAACTCGGTTTCTTCGAGGGGAAAGAAGATCGAGTGATCCCGCTGAAGTACAGCGACCGGAGCAAGACCCCAATCGAGCCGTACCTTTCGGATCAGTGGTTCGTGAAAATGTCGGATCGCGACGATGGCAAGCCCGGTCTCGCACAGATGGCGATGGATGCGGTGACGAGCGGCAGGGTGAAATTCTTCCCCGAGAGATACGCACGGTCGTATCTCGACTGGCTCGGTGAGAAGCGAGATTGGTGCATTAGTCGGCAGTTGTGGTGGGGACACCGCATTCCGGTGTGGTCTGGTATCTTGAAGCTCGGGTTCAGCGGTATCGGTGATGAGGCAGAGAGCGCCGCATTTGGGGCAAAGGCCGCCGCGGTGCGGGAGAAGGCACCCCAGGAATTGCATGCGTTTTTCAAGGCAGCAAGGGTGAATCCTGATGAGTACGTGATCAGAGTCGACGATAACAATAGCTTCTGGTGTTGTACTGGCAGTGAGCGAGCTGAGAAAGCACTGACAGCTCTCCAAGCCTACAATTATCCCGGAGATCCCGTTGTTAAAGAAGGTGAGCTGTACCCGGAATGGCCGATGTCGATGCCGGGCTTTGAAGACGCTTCAGTCGCTGCCTCTGGGATGAAAAGTTTCTGTGAGATAAAGCGAGAGGAAGACGTCCTCGACACCTGGTTCAGCTCCGCCCTCTGGCCACACTCGACGCTCGGCTGGCCCGAGCCGACTCCGGAAGTGAAATACTACTACCCCACCAGCACACTGGTGACGAGCCGGGATATCATCACGCTATGGGTGGCGCGAATGGTGATCACTGGGCTCTACAACCTCAACGATGTGCCATTCCACCATGTGTACATCACCCCGAAAGTACTCGACGGGTTCGGCGAGGGGATGAGTAAGAGTAAGGGGAATGGGGTCGACCCGCTCGACATCATCGATCTTTACGGCACCGATGCCCTGCGGTTTGGGATGGTGAACCTCGCCACCGAGACTCAGGATACGCGGTTGCCGGTCACGAATGTCTGCCCCCACTGCGGCGAACAGGTCGCGGTGAAGCAGGAGCACATGTATCTGCGGACCAAAAAGCTGACCTGTCCGAAGTGCAAGAATACTTTCCGTCCTGGCGGCCCCTGGCCGACCGAGGACTCCGAGTTGACGACCGCCAAACAGGGATCGGACCGGTTCGAGGTGGGCCGGAACTTCGCCAACAAGATGTGGAACGCGACCCGGTTCCTCCTCATGAACCTGGAGGGCTACACCCCCGCCAGCGTGGATGTCGACACCCTGCCGATTGAGGATCGCTGGCTCCTCTCCCGACTGGCGACTGTCACCCAGGCGACCACGGCCGCCCTGGAGGGCTACCACTTCAGCGAGGTGGCGCGGGGGCTGTACGAGTTCGTGTGGTCGGAGTTCTGCGACTGGTACATCGAGATGAGCAAGGGCCGTCTCAAGGATGTCGCATCCCGGCCGCTTGCCCAGCGGGTGCTCGTCGGCGTGCTGGATGGTATCCTCCGACTCGTGCAGCCGGTGATGCCATTCGTGGCCGAATCGCTCTGGCAGGCTCTGAACGAGGTGGCACTCCACCGCGGGCTCCCGCGGCCAATGGATGCAGCCGAGAGCGTGGTCATTGCTCCGTGGCCCGAGTACCCGGAAGCGTGGATCAGCCCCGTAGTGGAAGCCCGGTTCGCCCGCTTGCAAGAGCTTGTCCGTGGCGTGCGGGAAGTGCGGAACCGTTATCAGGTCGATGACAAAACTCGCCTGGACGTGTCGGTGAAGGCTGGCGAGGCAATCGCGACGGACTTCACCGAACTCGCGGCCTTCATCGGGCCGCTTGCCGGGATCGCGAACTTCACCGCGGGGTCGACGATCACCAAGCCGAAGCAGGCCGGAACCGTTGTGAAACCGGAGTTCGAGGCGTTCGTTTCGCTCGCCGGGTTGATCGATGTGGCCGCCGAGGTCAAGCGACTGGAGAAGCAACTCGCCGACAAGCGGAAGTCGCTCGATGGGGCGCGGGCGAAACTGGCGAATGAGAAGTTCGTGGGGAGCGCGCCGGCCGAGGTGGTGCAACAGCAACGAGACCTCGCAGCCGACCTGGAAGCTCAGATCCGGGCGATGGAGGAGAATCTCAGAGACTTGAAAGAGGGATAAATTCTTGATCGATTGCCTCTTGTTTTCTCTCTGTGTCCTCTGCGTCTCTGTGGTTAATAAAATCCGAATTTAACCACAGAGACACAGAGGACACAGAGAGAAAACCAAACACAGAGACAAAACAGAGAGAGATCATTCACCTTTGTTCCCACTCTCCAGAAGGAAGCCAGGGGTTTAACAGGCTCAACAGATGGACGTTGCGGAGACGGAATCCCTGCGGTATCTCAGCGCAGCGTAAGTCCCGACAAGCAGGGCTTCCACCGAGATTGATCCGCGACAGGGGATAACGTGACTCCACTCCCAATCACGGAATGGCAAACGGCTCTGGTCGAGATGGAAACGGTACTCAAGTCGGTGGCAACTGCACTCGACCAATACGAAGGTCGATGGGCCTATCTTCTCAGGGAGCAAGCTCCGCCAACGGCTGCGGCCAAACCGGAATCGCTTCTGAATGGGCTCGAAGGGCAGCTCCAGGAGTGGGACGCCCGGCTGACCGCGGCCGTGGACCTGGCTGGGGGCGTGCAGCGGGAATTATCCGATGCCGAGGCGGCGGTCGGAAGGTGGCAGATCCGGTTCACGGGATGGCAAGAGGTAATAGAACGAGGGTAAGGACCAACCGGAAAATAACTTCCCGACATCAGGAAACGGAGGGTGGACCCGGCAGGCCCGTCGGCTGCTCATCCCACCCAAAGTGCCTTAACTCTGATGCTTTCACCTGCTGCTCCAGGAACCCGGGAAGTTATTTTCCGGTCGATCCTAAGGGGATTCGCACGGTCCGCCGAGGCCGCGGTCCCGATGTCCGACCGCTCGACGGGAAGACTCTCATGCCCACTCTCGCCGTCATTATTCCCGCAGCAGGAAAATCGTCCCGGTTTGGAGGAAAGGAGAAAAAGCCGTTCGTCGTCCTTGATGGTCGGCCGGTATGGCAGCGGTCCGCCGAACTCTTCTGGAATCGCTCCGAAGTGACACGGGTGTATCTGGTGCTTTCGCCCGAAGACCGCGAGGAGTTCCGCAGCCGGTTTGGTCACCTCATTGCTTTCACCAACATCGCTCTAGTTGACGGGGGAGAGGAGCGGTTCGAGTCGGTGGCAAACGCGCTGGAACGCATCCCCGAGTCGGTCGATTTCGTCGCTGTCCACGATGCGGTCCGCCCACTCGGGACCAGCCGACTGATTGATGCGGTCCTGGCTGCGGCGGTCGAACACGGCGCGGCCATGCCTGCCATTCCCGTCGCTGACACCCTAAAACAGGTCGATCCAACAACAAACCGGATCACTGGTACGGTCCCGCGGGCCGGGTTGTGGCAAGCCCAGACGCCGCAGGTATTTCGAAGGGACTGGCTGGTGGCGGCCTACGCCAACCGCACCAAACTCACACCCCCCGTGACCGACGATGCCCAGCTCGTCGAGGCGATCGGACACGCGGTGGTGGTGGTTCCAGGCTCCCCCACCAATTTCAAGATCACCACACAGGATGACCTGGATCTGGCCGAAGCGATTCTGAAGTCGCGGGTATCGAAATCCACCCCTGGCCCGGCGGTTGGGTTTGGCGACGAAGCGCAATGGTGAAGTGAGGCAGGCGGCGGGAGAAAATCGACCAGCAGGATCGGGTGCCACGGGCGGACAAGCCGGCCGTGGCACCCACAATCCTGGGAGGTCATTTCCGGCCGCCTCCCTTGTGCCGCGGGTTCTTGCCGCCACGTGTCACTTCGAGCGTTTCTCAAGCCATTTCCGCAGTTGGCCGAACTGCGGGGATTTGATGAAGTCCGCCCACTCGGGGTTCGACTTCTCTGCATCGAGATCCAGCGCGAGGTTGGCGTTTTCTACTGCTTTCTTGAGCCATACCAGCGCGTCGGGATGGTTCTTCTCCCGGAACGCGACTTTGATCCGGGCTAGGTATCCCGCTTCGAGTTTTGGATCTTCCTTGATCCCTTTCTCCGTCTCCTTTCTGGCCTCCTCAAGTCGCCCCGCTTCCAGCAGCGCCCCACCCCGGAGCACACAGATGTACGGGTCACCCCCCATCATTTTGTCCAGTCGGTCAATCGCCTTGATGGACTCGTCGTACTGTTTTTTCACGAGGAAGAAATCGATCGCGAGCAGGTCCGTGACTGGGTCACCTGGGTGATTCTGCTGAAAGCGTTCCATTTCGGCGAGATACTCCTTCTCGTCCACTCCTTGGGCCGCCTGAATGGCGAGAATTTGGAAGGTTCGATCCTTCTGAAGTTCGGCCGGGAGTTGCCGGAAGGTGGCCAGAGCCTGTTGGTGACGCCCTGCCTGGGTGTCCTGGGCGATTGTCTGCAGCTTGGGGAGGTGTTTGGTGTACATCTGCTCAGCACCGCTGAGTCGTGCCACGATCCCCTGGTTCCGCTCAGCCGCAAAACTGAGAAGTAGACGACGGAATGTCTGTGTGATCAATTCGCCTGTGGCCAGGATGTGAATGTCTTCCGGCCCGACCCGACCGTCCGGGTACCGCACCAGGGTGAACTCGTGGTAGTTGAGCGCCCCTTCAGCACCAATCAACCGCATCAGAACTCGTTTCTTGCCCTCCACTGTCCGGACGCGCAGAAGGGAGTACTTTCCGCCTTTCTTGACCTCCTGGATAATTTGTTCGGCCATTTTGCCACTACTGGCTCCGGCCCCTTGCAGAAGTCCACGCTTGTCCGCTGCGCTGAAATCGAGATCGGTGAGGCACCGCTCAAACAGATCCATCAATCGAAACAGTCGGCTCGCTTCCGCCTGGTCCCCTGTGGCGATGGCCGTTTCGAGTTTCTCGCCAAACTCTTGATAATCGGCGTCCGTCAGTGGAGGGCCGGTGTGAGCCGCTACGGGTGGGGCGGGAGTGGGCGAGTCAGGAGAGGGAGTTTTCTTCTGACAGCCGAAGGCCAGCACCGCGACCAGCATCACAAGGGTGGCCTGGCGGGTGAAAGACAGTTGAGGCATGTTCGCTCCGGTCAGGGGTTGGCGACAGTTCGCTGCCAACTGGGGCTAAGAGATAGATTCACGTTACCCAACCGACCCATCATGAGCAAGCAATTACAACCGATCGGCTTTCCTCACATAGCCTCAACAGTGGATTACCCGTTTGCCAGTTCTTCCCAGAGAGCTTTGTAGCCTTTGAGGAACTCGGTTCCGGTCGCCACGTCGTAGGATTTCCCCACTTCGCACAGAGTGTACCGGTCGTACCCGACGCCCCGGAAGAGTTTGAACAGCTCGCGGTACGGGTAGGTTCCCTTCTTGTCGTTCTCCAGGTCGTTAATGTGGCATGATCGCAGGAACGGCTTGAGCAGGTCGAAGGCCGCCGTGACGGATTTCTTCGCGTCGAGATCGCTCCCGTTCGAGTTCCAGGTCACCCCGACTGCCGGGTGCCCGCAGGCATCCATGATCGACCGCATGTTCTTGGGCACTGCCGTTACCGCCCCGTGGACCTCCACCCAAATTTCGATCCCGGCATCCGCCGCGGCCTTGCCACACTCGATAAGCGATTTCCCAATCTGCTCGAACGTCTTCTGTGGGTCGGCCCCCTTCGGGACTCCGTTGGGGCGCACCTTCACGCCCTTGCCCCCGATATCCTTGACGAGCCCGACGAACCGCTTGCACTCCTCGATGTTCTTGCGAACCACGGCGGGGTCGTCGGAGTGGAACTCGCAGACACTTCCGCAACCCCAGAACACCACCCCCGAATCCGCGAACCGCATTTTCACGTCTTTGCGCTTCCCGGCGTCCAACGACGGCTCGACCCCGTGTTTATGGGTGGTCCGGCACTCGACCGCGGCGATCCCGACCTCCTTGCACACCTTCAGGATGGTGGGGAGATCCCAGTTGGCCGGGACGTTGTAAGTGACGAGCCCGAGCTGGAACTTTCGGGCAGGTTCGGCAGACTGTAGTTCTGGCTTCGGGAGCAGGGTGGCGGCAGCGGTTCCGGCCCCGGTGGCGAGGAACGACCGGCGGGAGAGCGTTGGCATGGCTGTAGTCCGTTGACCCAGGGATTTCTCGGGGACGGAACTTATGATGGGCTATTGGGATTGGGATGCAAGCCAAAAAATCTTCGCGGCCGGGACAATAATTCGCCTCGGTCGCGCATCGGAGGTGGTGAGAGGTGGCAGCCCTCTCGTGTGGGAGCGACTGAGTCGGGCCGGAGTGGTGTGGGGCTGGCAGCGTCCCTTAACCCTCCGGCCCGACCGTCCATTTTCACGGCACCTTCCGTTCACGCACCTCTTTGCGAAGATCCGTTACCTCTTGTCGTAATTGCCGTAGTGCTGTCATCACTACATCGAGCTTGGCATCCGCCGGGTGCCATGCCCACGGCCTTGCGTGGGCATGGTCGCACCGTAACGAATCAGACACTCCCTAGCACCCGCAGAGATTTCCGATCTATTCACCAAGGCCGGGTATGCAGGATCGTTTGTAAGTCTTCCAGTGTATTCTGTCTATGCTCCTGTCTCGAATCGGACTCAAGCAGTCTGCTCTCGAATTGGACCCAGGCAGTCTGCATTCGTGATGGTGGAACCCACAGTGTACTGCTACCGCCATGCCCACGCAAAGCCCTCAAAGTACCGGTCAACTTTTAACGACTTTCTCGCAAAGCGGTTACGTGACGATTCGCGAACTCGGCACGAGATCTGCTTTGAGGGGATTCCCAGCGATTTTATGGGACTTTCGCCAAGCCCCCTCGACCTGCTCCCCGTATGGTTTTGTCAAGGCCCAAGATGACCGGAACTTTGAGGCAAAGCCGTGGGCATGGCACCCGGGCGAGGATGTTTTAAGGCAAAATCGGCCGTTATGAATCAAAGAGTCGATTGATTTTTTCAGCACTTACAATAGACGTAGAGCGAAGCATTTTAAGAATTTCTTGTTCATGAATACGCAAAATATTGCGGAATGCGTCTTCCACTTTAAAGGATTCTGACTCCTGGTGAATAGTCATCCACCTGCGTGATTCGCCACCCCGTATCATTACCACCTCCACGGATGGGCAACCGGTTGGTTTGGGGCCTTGAACCTGGAGGGAAAAGCCTGGGTGCAGTCGAATATCGACACATGATTTACTCATCTCATCGGCGAGTACTGTCAGTACTTGCCGATCTAGCTTCTCCAGATTGGCCCGCTTCTCATCGTCCTCCCTCTGGCGTTCCTCTCTCGTGGCCATCTCTCTCCCCTTGTAGGCGATATCGGATACCTTCCACCTTATACGCCTGCACACTAACCCGCAACCCTTTCTTCCACGTTTTTCGATACCCGGCTTGACGGTTAAATTGCTGGGCCTACGAGCATCCCTGCGTGCCGCCAGACAAGAACCTCGAACGCGGCCTCGTCCTCCGATTCGACGAATCGGGCGAGAAGGTCGGCATCTGCTGCAGGGTAGCCCAGCGCGGTCGGACGTTCTCGGAACAGGCGGGTGATCAACCCGTGGTACACAACGCACACCTCTTGGTCATCTCACCGTTCCAGAGACCCCCGGACGGTTCGCGGTTCGATTTGGGCGTAATCGGCCGGGCTCGAAGCCTCGAAGAGGCGGCAGATAGTAGCCCAGGNNAAAACCTCGGCTTTGGGGCGAGTCTGACCGGTTACACTCATTCGATTTTTTCCGCACTACTTCGACGTATGGTCGTGTGTGATCTTCCACCCGCCGGGCACCTTGCGGAACAGAAGGGTGAACCAGCCATCCACCTTTTCCTTCGTCATCGTCACTTCCCATTTCCCCCGCACCAGGGCGGCCGAGTCACCCAGGACTTCCACATTGACCTCGTCGAACTTGAGCTTCCCCATCTCTTTGCCTTCCGCCTGGTAGCTCTTCTCATATCGCTCCTTCAGCGCGGTCCAACCCCGAAGCGACTTGCCCCCGGAGATGAAGAACAGGCCGTCATCCTTCCAGTACCCAGCCATGAATCCGTTCAGGTCGCCCTTGTTCCAGGCAACCACCTGCGCATCGAGAACCCCGCGGATCGTCGCAGCGTCGTCTGGTGGTGCCGCGGTCGCAAGAGTTGCCGTGGTGATCACGGCGAGGGCGAGGCAGAGGGTCCGGATCGAGCGGACCGGAAGGGGGGAAGGTGTTGGCATGATCAGTCTGGGTCGAATCAGGAAGGGTTCCGCCAGCAGCGAACCACCCGCGGCCAGCGCTTTGAGTATACACGAGCGGGTTTACCTCGGGGGGGGTACTGTCTAGAGTGAAGGCATCAGCGTCACACGCGGAGAGCGACCCCATGAAAGCGGCCCTGGACTGGCTGACACGCAATCACGAGCGGATTGTCCACGGATTGGCGGATCTGGTGGCGATCCCGAGCATTAGCACCGACGGCGAACACCACGCCGAGATCGACCGCACGGCGACCTTGACCGCGACCCAGATGCGGGACGCCGGGCTGCACAATGTCGATGTCTTTCGGGTCGGGCACTCCCTCCCGTATGCCTACGGGGAGTGGCTTGAGGCCCCGGGCAAACCGACCGTGTTCCTGTACGCCCACCACGATGTCCAGCCGACCAACTATGCGGAGCAGTGGCAATCCGACCCGTGGAAATTGACCCGGCGCAACGGTCGACTCTTCGGCCGGGGGTCGGCCGATGACAAGGGAGCTATCAGCGCCCTATTGGGGGCCATCGCTGCCTACCGGAAGACCTCGAACCAACTGCCAGTCAATATCAAGATGCTGGTCGAGGGAGAGGAGGAGGTCGGATCCAAGAACTTGCTCAAGTTCTTCGAGGTCCACCGGGACCGGATCAAGTCGGATGTGATCGTGGTCTGTGACACCGAGAATATCGAGATTGGTATCCCCAGCATCACCTACTCTCTGCGGGGAATCGTTGCGGTCCAGGTGGATGTCACCAGCGCCCGCATCCCGGTCCACAGCGGAATGGGAGGGGGTGGGCTACCGGACGCAGCCATTGCCCTCAACACGATCCTCGGCCGGCTGTACTGGGGGAACGCCCCGCTCCCGGTCGATGGGCTCTATGATCAGGTCCGCAAGCTGACTGATGTCGAGCGGCAGGCCTTCCGCAAGCTTCCCTTCGATGGTGCCAAGTTCCGAAACGATATCGGTATGGTCCCGACTGCTCGATTCGCAACCGAACAGGGGCTCAACGAGTACGAGCAGACGTGGCGGCGGCCATCGCTCACCGTGATCGCGCAGGAGGCGAGCTCGATCAAGGGGGCCTCCAATCAGGTATTGCCCAAGGCAACAGCCCTTCTCAGTTGTCGGATTGTCCCGGACCAGGAGCCCGAGACAGTGCTGGCACAACTCACAGCATTCCTCACGAAAGATCCGCCGTGGGGGGTTGAGGTGAAAGTAACGCCGCACGGACCGCCGGTGAAGTGGTGGATGACCGACCCAAATGGGCCGGCATTCGAGGCCGCGCTGGGGGCGATGCGAACCGGGTTCGACCACGACCCGGTCGCGATTGGGTGTGGCGGGAGTATCGGCTTTGTCGGGCCGCTGTCCGAATTGTTCGGTGGCGCACCGGCCCTCTTGATGGGGATCGAGGATCCCGCCAGCAACGCTCACGCTCCGAACGAGAGCCTGCACGAAGGGGACTTCAAAAAGCTAATGAACTCACTCGTGCGGCTGTTCGATAACCTCGGAAAGCTCACCCCGGCCGGGGTGAGGTAACCGATTCAGATACATGAGCCCGGTAAGGTTGTCCCAGATGGGGTCGGAGTCGGTGAAAGT
>PLDW01000487.1 GCA_003136315.1 Gemmataceae bacterium
TTGATTCTGGACAACTCCTAACCTGACTCCTGCCCGGAATTCCACCATGTCGCCAACCGCCTGGTCTGGTTCGCTCGGTCTTCTGGCCCTACTCGGGCTCTCGGTCGCATCTGCTGCCGATCCAGCAGGAACCACTGGCCCCCATTACCCACCGCTGCCGAACGCTGTGTCAAGCTTTGGAGCAATCGCCTGCGACGGGTATGTGTACGTGTATGGTGGTCATGCCGGGACCGCTCATGTTTACAACTCTCAGACCAGCTTGGGGACATTCCGCCGACTCCCGATCGGTGGTGGGCAGAAGTGGGAAGATCTCCCCGGTGGCCCTGGACTGATTGGGCTGAGCCTGGCGTCGGCGGGTGGGAAGGTGTACCGGGTCGGCGGGACGAGGCCACGGAATGCGGCCGGGGAGAAATCGGACCTCGTTTCGGTGTCGGATGTGGCCGCGTTCGACCCGAAGACGAAGGCCTGGGCAACATTCCCCTCGCTCCCAGCGGGTCGATCGTCACACGATGTGGTCGCGGTCGGCGACAAGTTGGTCGTTGTCGGAGGCTGGCAGATGACAGGGGCCGGCGGGGAATCCCTCTGGGCCGACACCGCCTTCATCTGCGACACCGCAGCCAAGGAACCGAAGTGGGAGGCGATCCCGCAGCCATTCAAGCGGCGGGCGGTGGCGGCGGCGTCAGTTGGTGGCAAGGTGTACGTACTCGGCGGATTGACAGAGTCGGCGGAGTCGGTCCGGAAGGTGGAGATCCTGGACGTGGCGACCCGGGCGTGGTCATCTGGACCCGAGTTCCCGGGTACCGAACGGACCGGGTTCAACCCCGCGGCCTGCGTCCTTGGAGGTCGGCTGTATGTCAACACGATGGACCGGTCGGTTTTCCGGCTGACCGAACGCGGCGACGATTGGGAGAAGATCGGCACGACGGCGGAGGCCCGGTACGTCCACCGACTGGTGCCCGTCGGGCCGACAGCGCTCATTGCAATCGCGGGGGCTAGCCCCAAGGGGCCACACGCTTCGGTCGAGGTGGTGACAGTTGGCAGCACACCGGCTGCGGCCCCAACCCCGCCCGGTAGCGGGCCAAAGACCCAAACGTTCTGTCCGGTCATGACGACGGATGAGATCGACCCGGCGAACTCGGTCGCGGTGGATTACAAGGGGGTGAAGGTCTACCTCTGCTGCGATACCTGCGTGGCCCGCTTCCGGCGAGATCCGGCCGCTTACCTGGATTCGAAGTTGATTCCCGGACTCACCGGGATGGAGTTGCCGAAGCGGACAATCGAACAGATTTACTGCCCGGTCTACCCGGAACGGAAGGTCTCTGCAAAAGATCCGTTTGTGATGTACAAGGGCGTGAAGGTGTACGTGTTCAACGATATTGCCAAGCAACGATTTGAGAAAGATCCGACCAGATTCGCCGACCCGAAAATCCTGCCTCAGTTGCCGAAGTAGTCTCGTGTTGATCGCCAGCATTCCGGCCAGTCGCTCGTCAGAGCATCCCCCTCTGACGGAGGGCCGTGGTCGCGGATGCGAGGGGGTCGGAACCTGGGTCGGTCTGAATCGTGACGAGGGCCGAGGCGGTGACTTCGGATGGGGGCTCCCAGGCCGCTCGTTGGTTGCAATACACCTCCCAGGTTGCGTCGGAGGCATCACCGGTGCGGATCGTTAACCGGTCGCGGACCACCCCCGGGCGGGCTTCACAGGCGAACGCCACAGCGGGAACGCACAACCCCCGGGCAAGATCGAGGAACGCCCGCCGTCGGGCGTCTTCCCGAAATGTCGCGTCTAGGATCACACGCTGACCATCGAAGAGTGCCTGCTCCGCCCGGCGGAGGCATTCGGCGTAGGTCCGGTCGCTCCATTCTGGGGTGTAGAGTTCCTGCCCGCCTGGGGTGTCCGGAGCGAGTCCGGCAAGCTCCTTCCGAACCACATCTGACCGAATCACGTTGAACCTACCCACCGTAGCCAGCCCCTGGGCCAGGGTGCTTTTCCCGGTCCCGGACAGCCCGCCGACGAGCACCAGCGCTGGCCGGCGGGTGGGCACATCCAGTTCTCCGAGAGCAAGCAGCCAGTGACCCCGCGCACGTGCGAGAGCGGCCTCCTTCTCGCTTGCCGGAACCTCAGGTTCGGCGAGTTCGAACCCTTCGACCTTCCCACGGATAGCGGCCCGGTAGGCCGTGTAGAACGGGAGCAGCGCTGTCCCTTCGGGGTCATTCGCGGCTTTGAAATAGGCCGCGGCCAGGAGTTCGACGTACCCTGGGAGATGGCGGAATTTCAAGTCCATGATGAGGAACGCGAGATCAGCGACAGGGTCCGCGAACCGGAATCGTTCGTTGAACTCGATGCAGTCGATGGCGAACAAGTCGTCTGGCGGCGAGCGGGACGGGTCAAGGTAGACGTGGTCGAGGTGGAGGTCGCCGTGAGTGTCGCGGGGCGCCCCGCGTGCGGCCCGTCTTTCGATCAGTGGGCGGAGTTGGTCGAGAGCATGCTCGGTGAGGGCGCGGAGCCGGTCGAAGACCGATCGGGAGAGAGTCGTGCCGACGTGGGGCTCACACTGGGAATAGTTTTCGCGAGCATTTCCGGCGACAACCTCAAACCGGCCGAACGCAGCTATATGGGGTCCTGCGTCAGCGCGACGGTGGAAGTCGACGAGGAACTGTGCGAGGCGGCCTATCAGGTTGGAGAGAGACTCCCCTCGGGTGATCCGGTCGAGGAGGGAGGCGCCTTCCGGGAGACGGACCATCTTGACCGCCCAGTCGAGGGGCTCGCCAGTGCCGTCGACCTGGAGTCGTTCGCCGTCGCGGGTGATGGGCACAACGCCCAGGTAGATATGGGGTGCAAGTCGGCGGTTGAGCCGGACTTCCTCTTTGCAAAAGTGACGTCGAAGTTCGGGAGTGGAGAAGTCGAGGAACCCGAGGGCGACAGGCTTTTTCACCTTGTAAGGACCAACCGGAAAATAACTTCCCGACATCAGGAAACGGAGGGTGGACCCGGCAGGCCCGTCGGCTGCTCATCCCACCCAAAGTGCCTTAACTCTGATGCTTTCACCTGCTGCTCCAGGAACCCGGGAAGTTATTTTCCGGTCGATCCTAAGCGAAGGGTCCGGCGAGGAAGACGGCAGAGATGTGGGTCTGGTGGACGATCACCCTCTCGACCGGGTGGGAGTAGGCAGCCGGGCGGGTGAGGAGGTCGATGAGGGAACGGGTGTCCATGAGGGGGAACCGGTGGGGATGGTCTCTTTTCAGTCGGGTGGCCCGGTTATAAGATACCGCGAGCCCGCCGGAGAGGTGGCAGAGTGGTCGAATGCGTCGGTCTCGAAAACCGATATGGGTGCAAGCCCATCGAGGGTTCGAATCCCTCCCTCTCCGCTGAAATTCCAGCAAATCCAGAGGATTCGCAAATCCCCTCGAACACACAAAAGGTCACAGAACGCACCGGAAAGAACTCTTTGGGAACGGTCCGGATGCAAATCGGATGCAAACAAGAGGCGACCACGGAGGGGGGAGAAGCGTCCCCAAGACCCTCTCCCAAGCGTGGTCGCACCTCCCCGATCACATCAAGATGGCTGTTCTCGCCTTGGTTGAGCCCTACCGGCATTGTGGGGCGGGTGCGGGGTGATTTCCCCTCTCGTGGTCCCATCGCCGGGGGTGCGAACGCTCGCCCCTCGACCCTTTCTGCCCCTATACGAAGTTACGAAGAACGAAATTGACGAAGGAAGCCGCCCCCCCTAATTGGGCACCGACTCACAATTGTGGCGGTTTGTGAGAAGAGAGGGCTGGAACCTACCCCTCGGAGCCTGCTCCCGCCCCCCCTTCATCGTGTGCGGAGCAGAAGACGGGGGGGTTACGAACTTACGAAAAACGAATTTAACGAAGAAAGTCGCCCTGAGTGGTGGGAACCGTAGTGCGATCACCGCAGACGGGGCTCTTGTGCTGGCCTAGATCGATGGTACGATTTCTATCAGATATACAAAAAATTATTGATCGTTTTGCCATAACTCCGTAAAGCTTATCTTGGCTCTTTTCGCAGACGAATCCTGCCGAGAATAACGGCAGATGAGATACCTATCCGAACTTGAGGTCAAAGATGCACGACGAGGACACTATACCGTCATCTGAAGAGGCGTGGGCAAAGTACTGGTCCGGCCCGAAAATCATCACTGTTAATGGTCAGCCCTTGTCTGGAGTAGGATGGGCGTTCGATAACTCCCAACTGATTCAATTGCAACAGAAACTTCAAGAAAAAGAAAGCGAACTGAATGATCGAAAAAGGGAATACCTTGCTGAACTTGCCAAGAAAGATCGAGATAATGCTCAATTGAAGAAAACGCAGGGGGATTACGAGAGGCAAGTTCGTCTAAATCACATCTATAAGAGCGTATCCGATATTGCGCAGCAACGACTCCTGGACGATGAGAGCTTTGCCGATCTGTTTACGGCGCGATCATGTTTCGCTTATATTATTTCTGTTGATCTTCGACGATCTACAGATCTCATGCTTAAGGCTGTTAAACCGAGTCTGTTCGCAGTGTTCCTCCGTCAACTCTGTGACCGCCTCCGCGCTCTCATCCTTAACAATCACGGCGTTTTTGATAAATTCACCGGAGACGGCATTCTCGCATTTTTCCCCAATCATTACAGTGGGGAAGACGCTGGTTTCTTCGCCGTGAATGCCGCAGCCCAATGCCACCAGGCTTTCGCAGGGATCTACCAAGAGAATCTGGATTGTTTCCGCACTGCCCCCAAAGATGCTGGACTTGGGATCGGCATTGATTGTGGAGAGGTCGACCTCGTCACCGACCTCGGGGGGCTCACCGTCGTGGGTCCGCCCGTTGTCTATGCGTGCCGTTTCGGTGGAGCACCGGCATTCACCACTTTCCTCAACCAGCAAGCGTACGCAGATGTATTCAAGCGATACAGTGCATATTTCTCTTTTGCTCAGGAATCTCTGGATGTCAAGAACGAGGGCGAGATCTACGCTTACCGGGTTGAGCCTAATGGGAAGGAGTACAAGCCCAAACTACCCTCCTGGCTGACCACCCCTGTAGAGGCATTGGTCTCTACAGGCTTCA
>PLDW01000230.1 GCA_003136315.1 Gemmataceae bacterium
GCGTTGGTCAAATCGGCTTCGGCGGCTGCGAGGAGAATGACGTTCGCGGTCATTCCCTTGGGAGGCGATTCTTGACTTCGGGCCACGGGGCGGCGGACATCGCTCCGGATTGAAATCGATCCCACCGGCTGTCCAGTTCTTGTTTCTGCTCGTCGCTGATGGCGACCTGGCAGCCTTCGCGGAACAGACTGTCCCAGATGTCCTGGACGAGCAAGATGCGCTCGGCGGGGCTGAGTTGCGAGAAATCAAACGGGCGATGCGATTCGGTCATGGCTTCCTTCCTGCGGCGACAGTAGCACAGTTCGCGTGCTTTTGTCAAAGATTTGATGCCAGGCAACGCGGCGGGGTTTCCCCCGCCGCGTCCGCTCCAAGTCCTATTCGGACTTCGCGGGCTTTTCGGAAGGCACCCGGAGGGTGACTCTGCCGTCGAGAGGGAAGGTCTCGATCAAGAGGTTGAAGCCTTTTCCATCTTTGTGCGGGAACGCGACGCCGATGCGGGTCCAGAACCCTTCGCCTTGTTCGTCCTGGTTGTTGCGGACGTGGTAGGCGATATATGCCGGCTTGCTAGAGTTGGTTGGGGTTGTATTCTTGGTTGTCATAACGATTCTCCTTGGTTGTAGTTTCGAGGCTGCGACCATCGCGGCCTTTGTGCCCGTCGCGTCAAAAAGACGGTGGACCGGGGGGGCCACGCCTTCCCAAAATCAAGCGAAAGTTGGGGGCGACCTTTAGGGGGAGCCGACTTGGCAGCTTGAATTTGGCCGGAGCCGGCTTTAGCCAGGGAGCAAAAAGGCCGGGATCGCAGTCGTTCTTGAAACGCTTCGACAACGGAGAATCGGTGGCAACCGAACAACCCCGACGGTAAGCCCCGCAGTGGCATTCGAGAGCCTGCCGCGGGCAACCCGAAACAGGCAGCGCAAGGGTTCTGCCGGATCGGTCTGCGTTGTCTTTCCGCACCTCTCATATGGAAATGCGCTCGACCAAATTGCGAGACACACCGCGTTGACGGCGATCATACAACCGGGTGGTCCGAGGATCGGCATGTCCGGCGAGATACTGGACGTCGCTGAGGGGGACGCCCTGCGTCAGTAAATCAGTTACCGTCGCAACCCTGAAACTGTGGGGGCAAATGTGCTGGGGCAGGTTCGCGGCTTTCAGGCGGCGTTTCACCATCCTCCAGACATCGGTGCCGCTCATCGGCTGACCGGTGAAGACGCCAGTCCGGCGGCGGAGGCTTTGGAACAGTGGAGTGGTTGGGGCAACCTCTTCCGGGGATGCCGCCTTGAGATAATCGAGGATGAACCGTTCGAGATCGTGCCGCACGGGAATCTCTCGTTGCTTGCCGCCCTTCTCGGCAAATCGGATGGCATATTGCGTTCCGTCGTGAACGAAGTCCTTCATACGGAGCCCGGTGACCGCCCCAGCGCGTGCGGCGGTGTAGATCAAGGTCGCGATGACCGCCCGGTCGCGAAGTCCAGTCGGGGTTCTCACGTTGATTGCGGCGAGCAGAGCGCGGGCCTGCTCGGGCCTGATCTCGGGCGTCTTCCCTTCCACCACCGCATATCGCTCCGCCCGGACGCTGGCTGCGGGATTGAGGAGGATTGCGTGCCGGAGCACGAGGGCGTCGAAGAATCTGCGGAGGGCGGCGAGGGCGAGCTTCTTAGTCGGAACGCTTCCGGCCAAGCCGTCGAAGTAGGAGCCGACAATTCCGGGGGTGAGTTGGGCGAGGGAAACGCCGCAGGATTCGAGCCAAGCCAGGAAGTCGCGAACAGCACGGCCGTAGGCAGCACGGGTGTGAGGGTTCCGTAAGGTCGCGGAGAAGTATTCATCCCAGGCGAATGCGGCAGCAGGCCCGGCATCGCGGATTGCACCTGGAATGTCCTGCCGGACAAGGCTCCGGTTCATCTTGGGAGTGGGGAAGAGTACGGTGTGTTCGGTCATATCCGCCGACTGTGCCACGCGTCACAGACAAAGTCCACGACCGCTCGTGCCCTCCGTGGGCATTTTCCTCATCCTCGTGAGCCGGTCTGGCCTCTCTGGCTGCGCCACACGCTGTGAACTTTTGCGGCCCGCCGGAAAGGTGGGATTTTGCCTGGCTGTGGCACCTTCGCAACACCTCTGCATTCTTGTGGGGGTTCCGAACCAGGTTGCCAGCCGACAGTCTCTCTTCCGGCTTTTCGATGTGCCGATGAAAGCTTCGGTCGATGTGACCGGCACTCAGTCCTTCCATTGCGAATCTCGCCCAAAGAAAGGGGCCACCAACTCTCAGCCCTCCATTCTTGTTGCGTAGACGGTGTGTACCCTCTGGGGCACCTCACGGCCTTACCGGTGCTGCCGTCCCCATCGGGCTCGCGCTCGAAGTCGACGGACCGCCCGCTAATCAAGCCGGTCGCCTGGTCGTCAAATATGGGAGTCCACATGCGACTGGTGTCGGGCGTCTTAACAGGGTAAACCTCGATGTAGAATAGGTTTCTGGTCGGCTGTGGAGTCGTTGTGTTTCGGGCTGCTGGTGCGTCCCGAGTTGCCGTAGTACGCCACAGAGCGCGGGAATAAGCTAAGTGAAAATCCGACCGAGGCTTCTCCATGCTTCCGCCCTGCAAACTCGAAGAGTTAGCCAACGAGAGCGACGTTGAGCAGAAATTCCTCTGGCAACTCCTCACGGTCGCCGCGCCTGAAGGCTGCGGCTATAGTGCCGCGGAGATTTATACCAAAGCGAATATAAAAACGTTTGAACTCGAAAAGGGCGACGCAAAGAAGGTCTACCGGCCCGACTATATCGTCCTGCTCGCGGGTCTTCCCGTTCTCGTTGTGGAGGCAAAACGGCCGGATGAAGATCTGGATGAGGCGATCCGGGAAGCCCGGCTCTACGCGGCCGAGTTGAATAGCTTCTACCCGACGGGGGTGAACCCGTGCGTGCGGGTTGTGGCGACGAACGGCAAGAATGTGATCACCAGTCCTGCCGATTCTGTGTCGGTTGACCTGAACCTTGAATTCATTGATCTGAATCTTGGGAGCAAGAAGTGGCATGATCTGCTCGCATTAATCGGCCGCGTAGCTTTGATTGACTTCGCCGATGGTCTACGTGCCGCTCTGCGGCCCGGCGAATTCCGGAAAGCGACACACCGGCTCGGTGGTAAGTCCGCGCGCAACGATGAGGTCGGCTATAACGAATTCGGCTCTCGCATTTCCATTGATTTCGTTCATATTTTCAACCCGCAGACAAGGCAGGACCGCGCCGACGTGGTGAAACAGGCCTACGTGCCCTCACGGCGCAGAGAGCATTATACCGACGAGATTGATCGCGTCATCCGCACGGCGCTGCCGGTTCCAGCCGGTTCTGGGAAGTTGATCGAAGACACGAGCAACCCGTCAGAGTTACTCCGGTTGCTTGGCCGTGGCAGGGATCTGCAAAACAAACTGTTCTTGCTCGTCGGCGCCCGCGGCGCGGGAAAATCGACCTTCGTGGATTACGTCAGAGAAGTAAAGCTGGATGAAGCGACGAAGAAAGCGACGGTCTGGGTTTCCATTGACTTAAACGGCGCTCCCACGACTCGAACTATGCTGGAGTCATGGGTAGTCGATCAGACTATCAGTGGCCTGAACGCGATAGCCACAGGTGAGAAGCTACAGGAGCACGAAGGATTACTGAAAGTATTTAGCGTCGAGATGCACGCGCTCAAACAAGGGCCGCTCAAGCAAGTCTCGCCGAGCTCGAGTATGTACATCGAAACTGTTGCCAGCGAATTGCTCAAGCTCACCCAGGATCGGGTGAAGCATGCCATCGCACTGGCGAGAACGCTGTGTTCGGAGCGCAACAAACTTTTCGTGCTGGTGCTCGACAACTGTGATAAGGGTGACCTTGAAGAGCAGCTCACGGTCTTCCAGATTGTGCGATGGATTCAGACGTGGCTGAAGTGCCTTGTTTTTCTTCCGATTCGAGACGTGACGTATCACGCACACAAAAATCGCCCGCCCCTCGATACCGTAATTAAGGATTTCGTCTTCCGAATCGAATCCCCGCCGTTCGGCAACGTCCTGCGCGAACGTATCCAGATGGCGCTGAAACATGCTGGTGTAGTCTACGGCGGTGAGATGTTGAGCTATCGACTGGAAAACGGCGCGCGGGTGGTGTACCCACCGACGGAGGTCGGATTCTATCTCGCGTGCATCTACCGCTCACTATTCGAACATGACCGACTCCTTCGCAAGATGCTGATCGGCTTAGCCGGTAAGGACATGCGCAAAGCGATGGAGATATTCCTCGATTTCTGCAAGAGTGGGCACATCAGAACCAGCGAATTGCTGAAAATCAGGGTGCTGAAGGGCGATTACTCATTGCCTTACAAGGTCATAACGCGGGTACTGCTGCGGCTAAACCGACGCTTCTACGATGGCAGCGAGTCACACCTGAAAAACCTATTCCAGTGTGACCCTGCCGACCCGAGACCGGATCACTTCGTACGCCTTGCCATCTTGCGGTGGTTGGCAGCGAGATTTCGGCTAAAAGGCCCGACCGGGGTCAAGGCTTTTCACCGCATTGATGCGCTCTTGGCTGATCTGCTGCCGCTCGGCCATGATATCAACCGTGTGCGGACTGAGTTACAGTATCTGATCCAAGGAATGTGCATCCTCACAGAACACCAACGCAACGAGGCTATTACTGACGACGATCTGATCTGTCTGTCGTCGGCAGGATTTGCGCATCTCGATATGATTATGAACTTCGATTACCTCGCCGCATGCTCGGAAGATACGTGGATGTCGGATCACGAACTCGTTCAGCGAATTGCAGAGCGCATTGGTTCACATGGTGAAAGGCTCCACTATGCGCGCGAAACGACCCGAGCAAATGCCAGTGAGTTCGTTGAATATCTGATAAATGATGCAAGTATCGAAATCGTCCAGCCAACTAGCTACCTGATGCATACAGAACCTACGCCGCTTGTGGAGATGACAAGGATTCAGAGAGAAGTGAGCCGAAAACTCACAATCGACGCGGCCAAGGATCGCTGGCACGAGGTCGAAGGGCGCTTCAAGATCGGCGAGCTTTATGAGGGGGTGGTCGTCGGCACGCAGGCATATGGCGTGTTTATCATCCTGAAGAATGGTCCAAAGGGGCTACTACACATTTCAAAATTGAGGAATGGCAAAACACTGAATTCGTACAAGAAGGGGGACAACATCCAGGTAAGACTTCTCGCCATAAACCGGGAAGAGCGCCACTTGGCTTTGGACGAGCTCTAGGGCCCCCTGGGCGACATTCGGGGCTTCGATCCAAGCCAGAACAATAAAATGCCTCAGTCACGCCTTCGCACCATTAGTTTCTGTCATCTCTGCACCGGCTTCCTGCATGTCTGCGTCTGCTTGTCATCGTAGAACGTCGTATGCGTCTTGTGGAAGCAAGTACCGCTAATAGTATGGTCCCGGTACGATCGCCTCGCGGTCCAAATGGAAAGCTTTGGAGCCAAGGCAACGGCGTGAGTGGTTTGTGCATGGGAGACCACAAGTCTTGCGCGTGTCGGTCCGACACATCGGAGCATTTCCTAAGCTAGTCCAGCGCGATGCTACAATTCGCCATCTCTCGATAGTGGCGACAGCGGGAAGCGTGTTCGGGGATTCGTTTCCTTGTTTGCTTTCGATCACCGACTCCAGCTCGGCTGATCGGGCTTTGGCGGCTGTGAAGTGCCATTCGCTGGCAGAGTGCTCGGGCTCGCCTGTGGCGTGGGTTCAGGCATGGGCGAGGTCTCGGTTGGCGATGCTTCCTCGCTGGTTTCAAACCCAGGGAGTGGTGCCGTAACCGCCAAGGTCCGCCGACGTATCCGCGCTGTGACGGGCTCTTCGGCCTCTACACGCTTTCTTTGGGTGCGATCAGGCGTCGCTTCGATGGTATGCGCAGCCCGAAGCGTCTTGATTCGCTCGGCGAGGACGGGAACCTCGGCCAACGGGTCGGCTCCGGGCTCCGAAGCTGCGCCAGAAAGGCCGGTTTTGAGCTGGTCTCGTAGGGCGGCAAGTTCTGACAGATAGGAATCGTGGGAAAACGGCGCTCCGAGACGGGTTCGATAGTCGCGGAGCTGGCTCTCGGCGATCGCGAGGTCTTGCCGGGCAGAGTCGCAAACGGCTCCATAGCCGCCTGCCAGTCGCTCCAGGGCGTTCAAGACGGCCCGGGCTCCCTGGTGCTCCCGTGAAAGCGAAACCTGCCGGATCGTTGCCCCTTCGAGGTACACCTCGGGGGAGAAGTCCGGGTGCAAGACCATTCCGAACCGGAGCCCGCGGTACACTCCCAAGGGGATGCGTCGCGTTTCGCGGACCGTTTCGGGAAAGGTCTCCAGGCGCGCAGCCAGGATGCCGGCCGCGTCCGCACGGGAAGAGGATCTGCCTCCGATCGTGACTTCTGCGTCGGCATGCGTGATGGCAGTATCCCGGTCCGCCGTGAGCGCTGCCAGGCGTTCGGTCATGCTTTCAATCATCCCCGGCAAATCGCGGAGGTTCCGCCGGGCGAGGAACTGCTCGTCGGCGTGATTCTTCTTCAGCATCGCCAGTCGCTGGATTTCCGCGTCGGTCTCGGCGAGGGTCAGCACGGCGGGGTTGCCCGAGGCGATCGCTTTCACCTCGGCATAACTGAGTTCCTGAGCGCCGATGTCCTCCGCCTGGCGAGCGGAGTTGTCGCCGGTGATCACTTGTGAGATGAATCGAGCTTTAGTCTCTAACGCTTGCCACATATACGAGTCAAATGACCCTTGAGTGACATAGCGAAAGATCGTAACTTCTTCATTTTCGTTGCCTTGCCGGAGGATGCGGCCTTCCCGCTGCTCGACCTCGGCCGGTTTCCAGGGTGCATCCAGGTGATGTAAGGCAACCAACCGCTTCTGCACGTTCGTTCCGGTGCCCATTTTCGTGGTGCTGCCGATGAGGACCCGAACCTGGCCGCTCCTCACCTTGTCGAAAAGGGCCTGCTTCTTGGCGTCGGAGTCGGCGTCGCCAATTGCTGCGATCTGCTCCTTCGGGATGCCGCGATGGATGAGTTTTCGGGTGATTTCCTCGTATGCGGAGTAGCCCCAGGAGGTCGGATGGACGCCCATGTCGCAGAAGATCAGTTGCGTTCCTCGGGAAGGGATTGTGCTCTGCCAGACCGACTCCACCTTTTCCACCAGGGCATTGACCTTCGAGTCAGGGAAGTCGGCAGCGCCCGCGGATAACATCCGCGAATCGAGGGCGAGCTTGCGGCCGTCGGTGGTGATGGCCAGGGCGTTATCTTCCCGCGGGTCGACATTCTGCGAGCGCAGTCGCTCGTAACGGGCGACCAGCGAGAGTTGGAGGCTCTGCTGCTCCTCGGACATCGGACAGGCCACGATCATTGCCTTGCCCCCTTCGAGGCGAGGCACGGGGAGGCCCAGCATTTCAGCGGTCTGGACGTCGGAGAAAGCCCGGAACATCTGCTGGAGTTCGGGAAGGTTCACGAACTTGGCAAACCGGCTGCGCGGTTTCAGGCTCTGCCCATCGGGGCTAATTTCCATCGTTTCGACGACTTCACCGAACGTGGCGGCCCAGGCGTCGAAGTGCTCGATGCCACGCTCGCGAAGGCCCTCCGGATCGAGGAATCGTTGCATCGTGTACATCTCGACCATCGTGTTGCTGATCGGGGTGCCGGTGGCGAAAGTCACTCCGTGGCCGGGATGTCTCAGACTTAAGTAGCGAGCTTTCATATACAGATCGAATGCTCGTTCAGATCCGCCGGTCTGAATTCCCGCTACGCGATCCATCTTCGTTGGAGTCTCAAGATTTTTAAATATATGAGCTTCATCGATAAATAAATGATCGATCCCGAGTTCGTCAAACACCAGTCCATCGTCTTTCTTGTCCTCGGCCAGCAACTCCTGGAGGCGGGCTTCGCGTTTGGCCTTTTGCTTCTCGATGGTCTTGGTGAGGTTGCGGTGGCCCTTCGATGCCTTCGCTCCCGCGCTGTCGATCAGCAACTGGTCGTATTCGGCGATCTGTTCGCGGAGGAACTGCTCCCTGTAACTGCGGGACATCCCGATCCTCTCGAAACTGGAGTGAGTGACAATTATGCCGTCCCACTCGCCGCTGGCAATCCGGGCGGTTAGAAACTTCCTACGCTCTCGCGTCAGATCGTCCTTGGTCGCGACCAGCAATTTGGCGTTGGGGTAGAGCTGGAGAAACTCGCGGGAGAACTGTTCCAGCATGTGGTTGGGCACGACGTATCCCGGCTTCTTGAGGAGTCCGGCCTGCTTCATCTTCATGCCGGTTGTCGCCATCGTGAATGTCTTGCCTGCTCCAACGACGTGAGCAAGGAGCGTATTGCCCGCCCACACCCCGCGCCCCCGCGCCAGACCGCAGCGGTCTGGTGTGGACGCAGCAGGACGGTTTGGTTTATACCGGGGAAGTCGAGGTGCGATCCGTCGAATAGGCGAAGGCGAATATTGTTGTAGGTATCGTTATATAATCGAGCAAGACGTTCGGTCCGGTCCGGATCGGCGAAGAGCCATGTCCGAAACCGCTCCTTGATCAGCTTCTGTTTTTCCTTTGCCGCGAGGGTCGCCTCCTGGTTCACGACCCGCTCGTCTGTGCCCGGCACGGTATCGAAAATGACGGGCGTCTTCATGTTGAGTGCCAGGTCGAGTAGCCAGAGGCCATTGGCCCGAGGCGTTCCATAGTCGGCGGTGGCGGCAACCGACCGCTCGGCCGAGGAGTCGGCATCAATGCTCCAGACCGCATCTTTCTTCAGGTGCCCGATCTGGACCCTAGATTCCTGGCTCGCCAGCCGACGACCCAGAGGGCGGCGATGAAGAGGATCGGTCCGACGGGATGGCGGCTTCTCAGTCTTATCGATGTTTCCAGTTGTGGCGAGTGACGGTGCGCAGCCAGGTGGGATCGAGGTAGGAGAAGTCGCCGGCGCCGCCGTCCCAGGTCAGCAAGCCGACCGACCCCTCCTCAGCGCGGGAATCCAGCTCCAGGTGGCTGAGGTAGTAGACATGCGTGGGGCCGAAGTCCCCCTCAACCCGGCGGCCGGTTCTGTGGTAATGGCCGAAGAAGGCGAACGCGGGCCGGGCAGAACAGATGACCGACACGATCTCTTCGCTACCACTGTTGGCAAGGATGGCATCGCGCGGCGACTCATGGGTCAGTAGCACATCAAAGCTGGCAACGCTCAGCACTGCCGAACTGCTGTGGCTGATCTTGGCTCGCGGCGGAATCCTCCGGCGTGTGCTCGGGTCAATGCCCCACAGAGCGCCGACGCGAAGTCCGCCTGCAAGTTCGGCGACGTGGCCATCGCGAATGCAACGTAGCTTGCCGTAAGCATCGACCGCGAAGCTGTCCGCCTCACGGCCCGCAACGCGCTCGCACTTCTTCAACAAATCGTAATCTTCGTGATTGCCGGCAGTGAACCATAGCGCCTCTGGGCAAGCCTCTTCGGCGAAGACGGCGTCAGCCTCCTGGCTGGGCTCTGCGACGAACCGCATGCCGCCTTCGAGAGAGTCCTTCTGAGCGTGGTGCTTCGTAGCCTCGTCGAAGCGGCTCGGCTCGGGGAAGTCGCCGAGATCGCCAACTTGCAACAAGCCAGCAAGGACGACACTGTGCTCGCGCGACCACGCCTGGGCCAGCTTAAACGCGGGGAGGACGCGACCATGCAGATCGCCGAAAACGAGATACTTTGATGGGCACATGGCAGGACATCTTGAGTGCGTCGTCGATCTTAATGAGTTGGGAGACGACGGGTCGGTTCGGATCGTACCTTATCCGCTGCTCCTCTTTGGGAGAACTGAAAGGCGATTATAGAGTTTAATGATGGCTTTTCGTAGACCTCATCTCCACCCCCTACTTTTGTTGACGGCGATTACGACGTATCAGAAATCACTTCACAGAGTCGGCTCGATCAGATTCCGCGAACCCAACTGGTTGGCGGGTATCCCTTCAATCGGTGCAATCCGCGTCCTAGAAATGTCCTAGAAAATGGGGAAAACCAGGGTAGAATCCGGTAAAGAGCGGTAGGCACCAGATGAAGAACACCCCTGGATTTCTAGGGAAATCGTGTTTGTAAAGGGAGATTGACACATCGAGGCTGCTCCCTGACACGGAGGAGATCGGTGGTTCAAATCCACCCAGGATCACTGAGTTTCGGTGTCCCAGGGTTGCGCCAGAAGACCGGCTCCGCCCTGGGCTGCCGGTTGTGGGTTCGATTCCCACCGGGGCGTACTTGTCTTCGGGTGTCTCATCCAGGAACCCGTTGAGACTGTCACATCTATGGGAAGACGATTGGACGTATAAATGGNNCCCGTTAGACCGATGTTTGCTCCTGGAATGTGATAGCCTCTGCGGGTTTCTGTATCAGGAAGTCCCGGAACATCTCAAAGTGCCCGAAATACAAGGGGATGCGGCCGCTAGTGGGCTTTGTCCCCTTGTGTCGTTTCCGTCCCGATCCGTCTCCCGGAATCCGTCCCCAAGTTTGGTGGAACCGGGAGCGTAACCAGAGCCGTGAGGAGCGCTGCGGCGGTCGCCTCCTGATCCGCCTGGGTCAGCGCTGCGAATGGGCCAACAAATGAACCACACCACTCGGCCCACTGTCTGGTTTGATATTCTGAGGGCTTGACGCTCCGACCGGAGCGATTGGGGGAGACGAAAATGGCAGAGAATGGAGTTCCGGCTGAACTGGAGACCTGGCCCCACGCCAGGAGGGTGAAGTTCGCGGTCGAGTTGGGGGTGCGGGCGAGAACCGATCTTGCGGCGGCTGCGACAATCCGCAAGTGGCAGGTTGGTGGATTCACTCTGCGCCTACTCGCTGCCTACGCCTGCCACGGCAGCCGGGGCTCAGCCGCGCTCGCCGGACTCGTCGCCGACCCCTCTCGCACCGTTTCCCACATCGCCTTCTCGGTCATGTGTGATGTCGGGGACGATGACACTCTCCTCACCACGCTGCGTGACCTCCCTCCCCGGCGGGAGGCGAAGGCGCTGTTCTGGCTCCGCCGCACGCGGCCCAAGGTAGTGGACCGCCACCTCACAACGCAGGCGGAGTCGGGCGATGCAACCGTCTGGCCACTCATCCCACTTGGCGCGGCCGCCGTTCTTGATCGGTTCTTCGCACACGCAGCGGAGCGCGGAGGAGATGTCTTCTGGCGGCGGCTCGCAGTTTATCATCCCACCCGTGCGGTCGCGGAGATCACCGCCCGGCTCGACTCGCTTGTGAACCCCGACGGGCTCCTTTTCGCCTACGCCCGGACTGTGATTGCAATCCTGTCGGAACCCCACCCGGAAGTCGCGTTGACGGTCGTGACCGCCCTGCTTCGGCACGTCCCGATCGCGGCGATCCCCCTACAAGTCCTCACCGCCAGGCGGCCCGTCGTGATCGCGGACCTCGTGCTCGGTTCGCCCGACACCGCCTCCGTGTGCTTCGAGCGGGTCGCGCACCAGCTCGGAGTCGCACGGATTATCGCCCTGTTCCGCCGCGCTCCGCATTACACAGGCAACCCGGACCGGTGGCTTGCGAAACTGACGGCGGACGACCGCGCAGCCATCTACCGCGAACTCGGCCCGGCATGGACCACGGCAGACGGTGTGGTGCCGGTTCACATCCTTCGTCGGCTCCCGACCTCAGTGCGGCCTGCAGAGGCCCGACGAGTGCTCGCGCTCCCGGCCCTCGCAGCGCGCCCATTGCAACGACTCCCGTACACGGGCTTGCTGCCCTGGGACGAAGCCCGGCAGCAGGTGAAAGCGTGGCTCGGTCACCCCGAAGCGGAGAACCGGGCGGCGGCCCTGGTCGCGCTGTGTGAAGCCTCGCGGTTCGACCGCACGCGACTGGGCGAACTGCTCGAACTGCTCGCTGCAAGGAAATACGAACAAGATCCCGTACGTCTGGCGTTTCTTGGGGCACTCGCGACACTCCCACCCGGTCGGTGGCAGGCCGACCTCCTGCCCAGCCTGGCTCGGATCATCCGGGACTCGCTCGATGCCGGGGACCTGTCGGGCGGGAGCGTCGGCTTCCTTGGCCGACTCGTGTTCAGCCTCCTGCCGTTCCACCCCGAGTGGGCGGTTGGGCAACTTACCGAGTTGACGCGCGAGCGCGGCTTCCCCGGCTGGATGGGGCGACTCCTGACCCCGGAGGAAGTCCGTCGCATCGCGCCGGCCCTGACCCCGGTCATCCGAACATGGCTCGACCGCGAGCACGAGGGACGACTGGTCAGCCTCGCAGCCACCTTTGGCCGACGGCTCCCGCAGTGGCCAGAGTTGGCGGAAGTGTTGGAACATCTCGTCAAGGGAGCGGCCTCCCAGACCAACGCCGCTACGGCGATGGCACTCATCGTGGAGCATCTCCGAGCGGAGCGTGAGCGAGTGGTCACCACCACACTGGCCCGGGATGGGAGCTGGGTGCTCCAGCCAGCGGTGATGAATTACCTGCACGCCCGCCGTCAGGATCTGCTCACTCCGTTCCTCGGGCAGCGGACCTATTCGGGCCGGTTCAGTACCGGAAAGGTCCGGCACGTCCTGCCGTTGGCAGCCGGATTCCATCGGTGGACCGACACACAGCAGGAGATCTTTGCCGCGTCACTCGCGGAGTTGGTAGAGCCACCGGTTCGGGCGAACGAGACCCAGGTGGCCTGGGATATGCTGGAGGCGGTTCGTCGGCTCCCGGCCTTGCCCGCGGTCGGTCCAGAGAAGTTGGTTGCGCTGGCCCGCGACAAGCGACCGGCGGTGCAGGAGACAGCGGTGCGAGCCCTCGGCCGGCTCGATGCGCGGCAGGGCGTACCGGAATTGCTGGAGGCGCTTGGCGATGCGCGGGCGCGGTTCGCCGTTTATGCGCTACGGTCGGCCCTGAGCGATCTCCCACCCACGCGGGTTCTGGGTGTGATGCGAGGTGTCCCACTGGGGAAGGTGACAGTGGCGAAGGAGGCGATTCGACTGGCTGGCGAGTTCGGGGGCACCGCAGCGCTCGACTGGTTTGCTGAACTCGACCGCGAGCCGTTGCACCGCGACGTGCGCGGTGCGCTCCTGCGGGCATTGTGGGACCACCTCGAACGGCCGGAGGCGTGGACGATCCTGAACGGGTCGGCGACATCGCCGGACCCTGGGGTGGTGATCGGGCTGGCCCGTATTCAGGTCGATCGGGCATCGGCTGCAGCGCGGGAACGCGTGGCGGACCTACTCCGTCGGTTGCTCGACCACCCGGAGCCAACTGTCTCGATTGCGATTCTCGATCGGCTTGCCACCCAGCCCGTTCCGGATCCACAGCGGATCTTGCTGGGCGCGACGCTGGGTAAGCTGGCTTCCACCATTCCCGATGTGCGAAGTGCAGGACTGCGCGCAGCACTCGTTGCTGCCACGGACGCGGACGCGCCCGCCTTTGCGACTGCGTTCACAGCGTTGCTGTCGAACCGGCGTGAGCTGGCTGCTTCAGTGAACGAGTTCGCAAGTCTGACCATCCTCCTCGGACCCCGGTTGATCGCGGTCCGATCGACAGTGCTGGAGGCGATGGAATCCGTTGCGACGGTGGTGATCCTCCAAATCCGTCTCGCGGCAGCGCGGCTAGCTCCGGAGCCCTTCGCTCGCTGGGTGTTGAAACGGGTTGGCACTGACCGCTGGCACGCCGGGTCACAGATGGCGGTGCTCGATGCGCTGATCGGTTCCCGGCAGTCAGCGGACCAACTGGAGCGGGCCGAGGCGGTTTGGGCTGCGTCGTCCGACCCGGCCGCGCGATGGCTTGCGCTCCGGGTACTGGTACATGTTGCCGGGGAGCAGGGGTGGACGGTTCAGCGCTGCGGGCGGCTGGACGAGTATCGTCGCGACCCCATCCCGATGGTCGCCGATGAGGCGGCCTTCACCTTTCCCCCGGAGTCTGGGCCGGGTGTCCGTGTGTCATGACTCGGTGCTATGATGACGGAACACTAACCCGGCCCGCTCATGCACCCGTTCCTCGAATGGCTCGATCGTGTGCTCTCTGCCGGCGAATCCGTCCAGGACGCCCCGCCGCAGCTGGCGCCCACGGAGCTGTCGGCGGTCGAAGCGCGGCTGCGAGTTGCCTTCGACTGCCACAGGCTCGATGTGGCCGGGCCTCCCCTCGCGTTCGACTCGGACGTCGCACTCCGCGCTGCCACAGCGCTCGCCCGGGCGTGCTGGCTCCTGGTGGGCGCCGACGAGGGCGATCCGGTGGCGCTGGCGCTCGATGTCACACCGTCGCCCCCCGCACACCTGTCGGTCGATCTGTCGCTCCGATTCCTCCCGGCCGTCTACCGCCGCGCGCGGATGCGGACACCGGGCGGTCCACTCACCGCCGAACTGGAGCGCGTGCTCCGTGCCTGGCCGCTCTCGGGGGTACTCGCTGACCTCGACGGTACACCGACCATCCCACTGGACTTTGGCGGCCACACCGGTTTGCAACTGCTCTACGCCGAGCGGCTCGTCACCACTGGCCGCGCTGGATGGGTGCCGCCGGTCGGGTCCGCGCGGGCGTGGGTCGAGCGGGTGTTCGCCGAACGGAAAATGCCGGTGCCCGTGGAGCCACCGAAGGAGGACACTCGTGTCTGATTCGCCCACCGACCGCCTCCGACATCGCGTGACGGACCCGCTCAAGGGCCGGTTCGTCGGCCGCGACGAAGTGATCGACCTCATCGCCCTTGCCGTCGTGGCTGGTGAGCATCTGTTCCTGTTTGGCCCACCCGGAACCGCGAAGTCACTCCTCGTCCGCGAATTCGCCGGGGCGGTGCGCTGCAGGTATTTCGAGTACCTTCTCACACGATTCTCTGAACCAACCGAACTCTTCGGCCCGGTGGACCTTGCCCGACTGCGCGAGGGGGTTGTCGCCACCGTCACGACGGACATGCTTCCGGAGGCCGAGTTCGCGTTCCTCGACGAGCTTTTCAACGCGAATAGCGCGATCCTGAACAACCTGCTGACGGTCCTCAACGAGCGGGTCTACCGCCGCGGGGCCGAGTCTCACCGGCTGCCACTCTTGAGCGCGTTCGCGGCATCCAATCGCCTGCCCGAGGACGACGCCCTGCAGGCGCTGTTCGACCGCTTTCTGCTTCGGTGCAAGGTGGACGCACTGCCCCGGCCGCAGTTGCCCGCACTTCTGGCCGCCGGGTGGGCCATTGAACGCAACGGGAAGCCGATGACCGATGTCGGCGAGGCCCTGACCGCCGATGACTTGCGAGCGATGGGCCAGCGGGCGAAGGACGTGGACCTTACCCCGGTCATGGAGACATACATCGATGCGGTGGCCAAGGTGCGAGATTTGGGCGTGGCCCTCTCCGACCGGCGGGCGGTGAAAGTGCTGAAACTGATCGCGGCGTCGGCGGTCATGTGCGGGCGCGCCGGGGCGAATCCTTCGGATCTGTGGGTGATGCGGTACATCTGGGACCGGGCGGAGCAGATCGGCCCGCTCGGCGCGCTGGTGACCGGCATTCTCGACCGCGCGGGGGCAACCGATACGCCCCATCCGCGGGCGACCCGTCCGGAGACGGTCGATGCCGAATCCCTGGCCAGTGAACTGGCGGCAGCGGAGCGAGAGCTGGTGGTGGGGTTGAAGCTGGTGGATCTCGCCCGCCTGCGCGAGCGGGTGCAGGCCGCCGCCGATCGCGCTGCCTGGGTGACCGACGAGACCGGCCGCAGCCACCTTCTTGCACAGGCGGGACTCCTGTTGGAGAAGCTGGGATGACATCACTTCCACCCGACCCCTGGCGGGACGTGACGGCTGCCCGGCTGCCGGTTGGGAGCCTCTCCGCGCTCGCACCGGTTCGCCACCACGAGGGAGTGCGCGTGCTGCCCACCGGCTCATCTGTGTGGGTCCGCTGGCCCGTCGGGCGGGTGGACATCGTGCGGTGTCTTCTCCCGGTGCCTGGCGTCACGTTCTTCACTCATCGCGAGGGGCTGTGGTTCCGGTTCGGGTGCCTCGTTCCCACGGATGATGCCCCGCCGGAGGGTGATGGTGCGCCGGTCGCGGCGGTGCTGGTGCCGGCCCGGTTCAAGCCGGTCCCACCGGAGCCACCGACGTGGCCGCCAGTAGCCCTGACGGTGGTTCGCGGTGGCACGCAGCGGCCTGCGACGGCACTCGTCTGTACTGTCGCCGAGCTGGCGAAGTGGGCCGACACGGCGACCACAGCAGAACTCACAGCCGTGCGAGCGGCCCGCTCCGGAGATCAGGCGGTGGTACTCAGCGAGCAGCTCCCGACGATCCCCAGCGCGTGCCGCTACTGGGGCGACAAGGTGCTCGTGCCGATCGGTTTCCGCCCCGAGCCGGACTTGCCGGAAGCCACCTTGCGTGAGGCGGCCGGGGTCACTGGCGGAGAGATCCTCCTGCTCAATGAGGTCGGTGCAGAGGTGATTCCCCTCGCAGCGATCAAGCCCCTCGCGCGAGCCAGTGTGCGACTGGGAGCGCGGCCGACATGAACTCACTCAAATGGGCCGAGACATATCTGGAGATCCCGAGCAGTTACGGCGACGCTCTCGATGGGCTCTGTTGGTCCCCCCGAGGGGACGCGGTGGTACGCCGAGATGGCACCACGCTCGCCGTGACGGACGAAATCCGGGCTGTGCTGGAGGGGGTTCTCGCTCGCCCACCGATCCCGCCATTCGTCTTCGTTCTGAATCTCCTGCACTTGATGAAGATAGATTCGCCAGCATTTGAGCGACTTCATTGGGCATTCAAAAGCACACGAGGGGCCGCAGCCCGCGGCCGGAATGTGGGGCTGCTGATCGCGGAACTGTGCCGCGACCTCCCGCCGATCACCGGGGAACTGACGAGCGCGGACCTGACGCTGGCGCTGCGGTTGCTGCGCGTGTACGGTGACCGCTTCGACTCCGATGTTGTTCTCGAAGCGCCGCTGACGCGGATTGAGTTTGAGTGTCGGGTCGCCTATCGGCTCGTCGATTTCGACAACGTCGCACTGGTCCACTGGTTGAAACACGGGTGCGGTCCGGGTGGGGCGGGCGGTCGGCTCGCCGAGCAGGCGGAATCGCTCCCGGGCCGGATCGCGCAGCTCCTGGTCCGTGCTCGTCGGCGCGCGAGGCTCGTTGGCGCGGCGTCCCTCGTCCCGACGCTCGACGCTGCACTCACCCTGCCGCCCCGAGGCCACCCACCGGAGGCGCTGCCGCTCGGCGGATATTGCGATGTGACCACACGCGGTCGCCCGGAGCGGCTGCTCCCCGGCCAGTTCGCCCTTGATCCAGACGAATTCATCCGCCGATTCGCTGCGAACGAGTTGCTCTACTTCAAGCGCGAGGAACCACACCAGGCGATTCGGGCGGAGTGCGTGGTTGTGCTCGACCAGGGCGTGCGAACCTGGGGAAGCGTGCGACTCGCACTCGCGGGCGCTGCGTTCTCGCTGCTGCGGGCGGCGTCGAAACGCGGACGGGCGTGGCTGTTTGCCACCTCCGCCCCTGGTGCAATCGATCTGCTGGCTCCGAATGCGGAGGCAGTCGCGGATCGGTTGGAGGCGAGCGACCTGACACCGCACCCTGGCGAGTGCCTCACGCGGGCACTGCGGGCGGGGGGCGGCGACCCGCGCGATGTGATCTTGCTCACGCACTCGCGGAGCCTGCGCGAATCGGTGGTAGCGTCCGCTGCGTCCGGGCGCGGGCCGGGTGACCGACTGTTCGCGGTGACGGTGGACGAATCGGGCCGGGCCGAACTTATGCAGTGGGCGACCGGCGGTCCTATGGCAGTGCGGTCGTTCCGGGTCGATCTGGAGGCGGCTGAGGCCGCATGCCCGGAAACCGTTGCTCCCCCGTCACGCCCTCGAACCGCTGCTGCTGTGTCGTGGACCGGTGACGTGGAACCGGTGCCGTTCCCATTCCGCCCCGGTCTGGTCACCGAGCCACTGCTCGTTGGGTTCGAGGCGGGCCACGACTGGCTCGTCATCGCCGGACGCGATGGCGTGCTGCACGGCCTTGCCCTCGACGGCAGCCCGCCGGAGGTTCTCCCCCGGGCGCTCAGAGATGGGGTGGTGCTCAAGCAGGTGGAGGCCATCCTCGGGGTGACCAGTGGGGTGGTTGTGTGCGGGCGGATGGTGGTCGACAGTGGACCGACCGTTTCGGCAACCACACCGCAGAGTGTGACCCTGCACTCACACGACACACCAATGGTGTCGTCGGGGGCCTCCGAACCTCCTCCGCACGAGCAGTTCGTCGCCGCTCACTACGTTCGGACAACCCGACAGGTCACGCTGCACGCCCTCGGTCCGTCCGCAGCAGAGCCGCGGTGGTCCGCCCACCCGGATCTGCACTGCGTTGCGGTCCGAGCTCCCGCCGGTGCGGGCTGTGCTCTCGACCTCGATACGCTCGGCCGGTTCTCCCTGCCTGGCCCGACGGCCACAGCGCCGATCAACCGCGCGTGCCTCGCCTGGAACCGCGCAGCGAAGGGGGCACCGCCATATGATCTTCCAATCTGGGACAGCACAGCGAAGGTCGCACCACCAGATGGTGTTCCGTTCACAATTGTCTTGCCTCCGGCGGTGAACAGCATCTGGGACGCACCATTCCTTCACCGGTTGCGCAGCAATGAGATCGACCTGAAGCAGGCGCCCGGCAATTGGAACCGACTCAAGCCGCAGCGGGATGGCAAGCGGCTGCTCGCCGGCGCGGAATTTCACTGCGCCCAGCTCGCCGGCGACGTGCTGGCGCTGGCTTACTCCAACACTGAGGGGCGGAAGCTTCTGCTTCTGCGTGGGCCTGAGGGTGCAGTGCTCGGTGAGGTAGGGCACCCGGTTCACAACATCTTCACCCTCTCAGCAGACGGTCGGTTGCTCGCCCGCCGCGACGTGGCCCGTGCGGTGGTGGTGGCAGAGACTGCTGCCCCAGCCCAAACGATTGCCAGCGCTGCTCACGCTGGGCTGCACGATGCGATTGCGGTTGAACTTACTGCCGCCCCATTTCAGCTGACGACCATTGTTGGTGGACATCAACACCGATTTCAGCTCGAATGTAGATTACTACTGCACAAGCCTCGGTGGGAACTACCCGATCGCGTTGCTCGACCAAAGGGTACCGTTCTCCACCCGCTCACGACCTACGACCAGAGCCGATTCCCACCGCGAGAAATTGTTCACGTCCGGGGCTGGCGTGTCGTCGTCGATCGGCTCGGGCAGGTTCTGCTATTCCGCGGCGATGCGGGGCCGCTGGTGGCGGCTTTCCTGGTCCGGCGTGAACGTGCGGCAGCGTGGGTTCCCGGCGGAGTCTTCTGGGGTGATACACGGCTGATCGGTGGCCCGGCGACTCCGGACGCAGACAAGAAGATCGGGCAAGCCATCGTGGACGCGGGAGGGGTGTGAGCGTGGAAGTGCCATTCCGACTCGTCCGGCGCACAGCCTCAGAGCCCGTAGCCGATGCGTACCTGCTGTTCGCCAGCAGCCCAGCACGACTGGCCGCCGCGTGTACAGGGTCTGGCGAACTGCCGGCGGTCCACACAATTCGGGGAGGCTTTCTCCTGGTGCCGCCTGCCGCGAAATCACGGGCGATCCCAGGCTCGATTCGGTTGCGTCGTCTGGCCGGAGATCTGTTCATCCCCGTGGACTCCGACCTCCTCCCAGCGCTGCTCCCGGACGAAGCGGCCAGCCTGACACGGGATCGCGGGCTGATCGTGCTACCGGGCGGTGCGGTCCATGCGTTCGATGCGACGGCTCCCTTGACGGTTGCCCGCTGGCTTGCGCCGATGGAGGTGCGTCGGGCGGAATGGCGGCCCTTCCCACAGCGACCGGATTTTCCGGACACACTGACAGTGATTGAGCGGCCAGCACCCCCGGTGATCGCGATTGTCGAGTTGCTGGGGGCAGGCGCTCCGGACGGCGTCCAACCGCTCCCCGGTCCCGGCGAGGGTGCCAGCGAGGCGGTCCCGGACGACGCGCGACCGCCGTCCGGGTCGTTCCTCGGTCGTACGGCTGCGGGGACGGGCCTGGCGGTTGCTGGGTTCCTCGCCTGGCTCGGTCGCCAGTTCGGTGCGGCGGGGCTGGCCCGGCGCGGCGGCGACCTCGCGCGGCGGGCGCTGGAGCGAGTCCCGCGCCTGAGCGAGAGGCTTCTCGGCGAACAGGAGGCAGCGCTGCGCGAAGTTCTCCGACAGTTACAATCGGGCGACGTGGAGAAGGGACTGCGTCGCGCTCCGACCGCCGTTCCTGACCCCGACCGACCGGCCCGCGTCGGCACCGATGCCAGGCTCGCACCGCGCGACCCGCGGTACTCCCTCCGCGATCTGATTGGTTCCGGGGGAAACGCTGGCGCGATCTGGCTCGGCGGCGGCGATGTCTGGGCGGAACTGGCGCGAGAGTACCGCCGACTGGCGGCTGAGGCGACCGCTCGGGGCGACCACCGCCGCGCTGCGTACCTGTACGGTGTGCTCCTCCGCGACCTCCGCACGGCCGCCAACGCCCTCATGTCCGGCGGACTCTACCGCGACGCTGCGCTGCTGTTCCGCGACCGGCTGAACGACCCACGCGCTGCCGCTGAAGCGTTCGAGCGGGCTGGCGACCACGATGAAGCGCTGCGGTTGTACGACCGGCTCGGCGAGTACGAACGGGCAGCCGACCTGCTCCGTCGGCTGGGCGAAGAGGAGCGGGCGGTGCGGTATTACACCCTGGCCGCCGCCAGGCTCGCGACGGAGGGCCGGTTCCTCGCTGCTGGCAACCTGATGGGAACCAAGGCGTACCGTAGCGACCTCGCGGCCGAACACTATCGGTCTGGCTGGCTGGGGAGCGGGGCGGAGGCCGTGGCATGCGCGGAACGATTGCTCGAAGGATACCTTCTGACCGGCAACCGGCCCGCCCTTGAGGCGTTATTGACTGAAGTCGAGACCTTGTTCGCTGACCGGCCTCGCGAGGCCGGCCGGCTCTTCAACTTTGCCCTTTGCATGAGTGAAGACTACCTCGCGACAGAGACCCTTGCGGACCTGGCAGACCGCGTCCGACTGCTCTTCGCCTCGCATCTCCGGGCCAGTGCTACCACCGGTAATGCCAGCACATTGGTCGGCACCCTGTTCCAGTTTGAAAGCTACTGGTCGCCACCGGTCGGCCGGGATGCCACTTTTGCCGTGCGGAACCGGACGGAGGTGCCGACGAGTCAAGAATCAACACTGGAGACGCTCGTCCGGCTCATTGAGGGGCCGGTGACCGCCGTGACGGTCATTCGGGGGACGTTCGACCTGCTTGTGGCCGGAGCGGGCGGAATCGTCTGCTGGCGGGTGGCCGAGGGGCGGATCGTGACTGTAACTGGGAATAGTGAGCGGGTGACTGCACTTGCGACATCCGCTCGGGGAGAGGTGATCTATGGCGTCACCGTCGGAGCCGACGAAAAGTGGCGGCTCCATTGCTACACCGCTCAGCGGTCTGGAAGATTCCGGTCGATGGGACAATATGCGTTGGATTATAACGAAAATGATATTTACATCCAACCGCTCGTGCCATTCCGCGGTGGAAACTACCGTGTCGCGTTCGTGACGTCCGGTGATTCCCTCAGCTTCATCGGCCCCCACATCCAACCCGGCCCGGCGGTCCCATTCCTCGACAATCGCTGGCCCATGCATCTCCTGGTAGAGGCCAACGACGGGTATACATGGTGCTGGTCGGAAAGGTACATCTCGTGCTGGGGGCCGGGTGGGCTCGAGGGTGAACCAGATGTCTGGGGGCGGAGTGTGCCGTGGGTGCCTGCCCCTGCCAGGGCTGTGGACTGGTTGACACCCGCGCCAGGGACGTTGGAAATCGCGGGGGTGGACTCGGGTGGTTGGGTTCGCTGGGAGACGTTCGATACCCGCAACCTTTCCAGGACCATCGGTGACCACTTCGCGATTCACCCGTCCGGCTACTCCGTCGTTTGTCTCGTCGCTCCTGGTCTGCTCGCAGCCGCAACGACTGGAAACGAGGTCCACTGGCTCCAGGTCGGCCCGGGGGTGCTGATCGCGGTGGCATCGGCAAGAATTGGGGTGCCGTCTCGTGTCTTCGCACTGGCCGCCCGGCCCGACGCAAACGAGGTTGTCGCGGTGCTCCAGGACGGCTCGGCGATCCTCCTCCGCCGATCATGAGTGCAGCAAATTGACCGGGAGCGTGATCGGTTTTCAGCCTGAACGGCTGAGATCTCTCAGCCCAGGGCAACGCCCTGGGGAAACGATCTCACACTCTTCCAGCCTGAAGGGCTGGGATAAAATCGCTGTCGGTTCCTCTCCCAGCCCTTCAGACTGGAATCAAAAACCCCTGAAACCCAGGGCGTTGCCCTGGGCTGAAAAATCTTACCCTTTCAGGGTGAAGACTGGCAACCATCGCCACTGATGCAGGAACCCGCAGAGGCTGTCACATTCCCGGAGCAAGCATCGGTCTAACGGGAGGGCGAGGCTCCTGCCGAGCGTGAGGGTGGTCCGGCTCGGCAGNNACAGTCTCAACGGGTTCCTGGATGAGAACTTCGACGAACAACCCCTCTGGCCACCTCTCGGAAAACTTGCCACACCCGCCGACCGTAGTCACCGGGAAAGAAATTGTCAGCTCCATCCCACCATGCTATTTTCAAGTGATCTGGGATCGCTCAGCGTGGCGTTGGCACCGCGTGCCTGGACGAGTACCCTCCTCCTCTTCCGACTGGAGTTCCCATGAACAGACACGTGTTGCTCGTCGTGTCGCTGGCGATCGGTTCGCTTGTCATTGCAGGAATCCGCAGCCCTGCCCAGAACCCTGCTGAAACGCCCGCCGACCCGAAGCAGATCGAGAGCGCCCTCAAGCTCACACAGGCGGCCGCAGCAGAATATGAAATCCGTTTGGCCGACGACGACAAACCGCTCGATTGGCAGCGCGAGCCGGTGCTGCGCTGGTCCAACCCTGCCAGAGGCGTGATTCATGGCAACGTCTTCCTGTGGACGCGTGACGGGCGGCCTCTAGTGGTCGCCTCGCTCCACAAATGGTTTACACCGTTCACGCACATGTCCCACGAATTCCAGTCGCTGACGGAAGAATCGCTCCGCGCCAGATTTCACGGGAAACCGGTCTGGAAGACGAGCGAGCCGGGGTTGGCTTTCGTGGACCTGCCCCAGGCCCCAGCGCCTGCCGAAAGCGAAGCACAGCGGCTCTTGCAACTCAAGCAGTTGGCGAAAGACTTCACCGGCAGCGAGAAGGATCGTGACGAGACCCCGGTGGAATTGCGGCTGCTCCCCCAGCCGATCCACCGCTATGCCGCTCCCAAGAAGGGGATTCTCAATGGCGCAATGTTTGCTTTTGTGCTAGGGACCGATCCTGAACTGTTTCTACTGATCGAGGCCCGCGGCGAGAATGTCGCCAGCGCCCGTTGGAAATTCGCGGCCACCCGCATGAATAGTATCGAATTGCGATTGCGACATCGTGACGTGCAGGTCTGGTCGAGGGAACTCCTCCCCTCGAAGGAGATCTACGATCACGAACACGTCTACACTACCTTCATGTTCAAGGAAATCCCCGATTTCCTGAAAGAGGCACTCGACAAACCCAAGCCATGACCCCACCCGCCGACCATTGTCTTCACCTCGAAGAGGTTGAGCAACAAAGGCCAGGGTCAGCTTTGCGTGCTTTGGTATACAGAAGACTGCCTCCAACTGTCTTACCTCGAAGAGGTTAAATCGCAAAGCCCAGGGTCGCGCTTCGCGCACCCTGGGTATACGGTTGCCTGCTCCCGGCTTTCTTACCGCGAAGCGGTTATACAAGGTCATCGCTTGCTGGTGAAATACAATATCGACATGACGAGCAATACGTTTTGGATAGGTCAAATCGCGGTCTCATACAGGAACTCGCAGAGGCTATCTCATTCCCGAATCAAGAATCGGTCTAACGGGAGAGCGAGGCTCCTGCCGAGCGTCAAGGGAATACGCTCGGCAGGAGCCTCGCCCTCCCATTTGTATGTTTGACTGTCTCTTCCGTAGATGCGATAGCCTCTGCGGGTTCCTGGATCAGTTTGTAGACAGCGTGGGCTTCATCCCGAGCCGCGCGACCGCCAGGACACGGTCTTCGGGGAGCTGCTCGGGTGGGATCAAGTTCCGCTCTGCCTGCACCGGGCTGACGTCCGACTCACGGACCAGATAGAACTCTCCGGTCTTCTGATCGGCTAACTTGTCCACGGCTCCGGGCTTTACCTCGAACATCGGTCGGAGTTTTCCGATCGCGACCGGTTCCTTCACCCGACCGATCAGCCACGTCAGCACCTGGTCGCGACACCTGTAATCCAGGTCGCCCGGACTCTGGGTCGCGAGAAAGATCCCGACCCCCGCGGACCGGGCGCGCTTGAGCAGACTCTCCATCGGCCCCTTGGTCGCCGGCTTCCCGACTGCGGGCAAGTATCGGTCGGCCTCGTCGAACAGGAACACTGCCTGGAGAGCACCGTTCGGGGCCGGGTTCTTCTGGAGCCACCGCTCGATCGCGAGCAGCAGTTGCGACACCCAGAAATCGGTCGTGCCGGCATCGCCCAGGAATTGGGTGCTGATCACCGTTAGCCGGGTCTTCCCCGGGATGGCCGCCGCACCACGGCCGAGGAGAGTGTCGACGTTCAGGGTATCGGCCCCTTCGAGCAGGCGGCGATGCTGGATGGAAAGCGTCAGGAGGTCGCGGGCCAGGGTGCTGAACAGTTTGCCCTCGTACTGCCCGTCGAATGCTGAGAGGAGGGCGTCGTCCTGGTCCGTCACGAGTTGCTGAAGGGCCTTGACTGTGACCGCCCGGCCTGGAACCACGGCCAGGGTCTCAATCGCCTTCTGGAGGATGACGAGCTTCGGGTCAGGGGTCCGGGATTTGTAGGCCATCATGACCCCAAGGGACGCCGCCGCGAACTGGGCGAACTGCTCGCGGTCGGCCGAGGATAGTTGGGCGAGGTCGGGCGGAACAACCGGGATGGCGAGCGGCCGGCCAGCGTCCTTACCGGGGGTGAACAGGGCGACATCAATCGCGGCCCGGAGGCTGACGCGCCGGGTGGCCCGGTCCGGGTCTGGCTCGGGGGAGGACCAGGCGGACGGGTCGGCGTAGCGGGCCAGGTCGCCCTTGCGGTCGAGCATGACCACGGGGACACCGGCGAGGAGGAGTTGCTCGATGACGGTCAGGGCCGCGGTGGTCTTGCCGCTTCCAGACCCGCCAAGAAAGGCAGCGTGCCGACAGAGTGCTTTCGGCTGGAGTTCGACCGGGGTCGGGACGCTGCTCCGGGTCTTCCCCAGGCGAACGGGAGTTTCAACCGGTCGGACTGTCTGCGGGGGTGGGCTCGTGGCCCGTGCGACCTCTTTTGGGAGACCTGCCGGGGGAGACGGCGGTGGGGGGGCGACGGGCGGTTTGCCGATGGCGGCCGATTCGAGCCGGTCAAGAGTGAGGATGGCCCGGATCGACGGGAGCCCTGCGAGCGGCCGGTCCGTCCGCTGCCAGTCCGCGAACCGCGGGTCTGCGTGGTGGTCCGCGAAGAAGGTCTTGAACGCAGCCATCGCACGCCAGTCGCTGTTCGCGACCACGATCTTCCGGTGTCGGCCGATCGGGATGCAAAACTTGGCGACTTGTTTGGCGATGTCAGTCTTCGGATCTTTCGGAAAGTCCGTTGATCGCACGAACACGGACGGAATATCCCCGGCTCGTTTGGCCGTTTCTTCGATCTGGCGGCCCAGGTGACCACCCTTCGCGGTTTTGTCGCACACCGCTGCGAGAACCTTATCCACCGCGTTACCCACGTGGATCTCGATTGGGACGAACCGGCTATCCGGCTCGCCACTGAAGAACACCCCGTTGGCCATCTCGGCGGATGCGATTCGGATTGCCCAGGCAAGGAGATCGGCGAGCTTCGGCTCGTCAACAATCGGAGGCTTTGCCGCTGCAAGGTGATCGTTCCACTTCTGCCCGAGGTCGATCGCAGGCGGTGGTGGTGGTGGGGGCGAGGGACCGATCGGATTGATCCACCCCCCCGCGGCGACACATCGCTCCCGGTGGGTGCGGAAGTAGTCCAGGATATCACGGGTGCGGAGATTGGTGAGTGGTGCCAGGTGTTGCGCAGAATACGGGGCGAGAGGGTCGTTTGGGTCGGACCGAATCCCGGCAGCGTCGAGTAGGACTTCGAGCCGCCGGGCCGCAATCGCGTGGACCTCCTGAGCGGACCGCTTGTTCGACAGCCGAATCGGCTCGGGGGCTCGTTCGAGCCGATCCAGTTTCGGCATTGGCAAGGATGACCGCCCGATCGTGTCGTACAGTTCTCCCAGGCAACCAACAACGACCACCGCGTTCGGCAAGGCGTCGGTGATGTCGATCAGGGAGTTGACTGCGGTCCGAAATAATTCCCCTGGCTTGGAGTCGCCCCGGGCGAGTTCGATCACCTCCTCGATCTGATCGACAAGGAGTACCAGGGCGGCCGAGTGAACCGCGGCCATCAACCGCCCAAGTCCGACGATGGTCTTCAGCGGCATCTCGGCGCCGGGCCGAGGGACCAGGTCGCCGATCATCTCGCGGTCGTACTGGGGCAGATCCTCGCACCTCAGCCAGTTCAAAACCTTTGGCCGAATCCGGCCATCATTTGGGAGCAGGTACAGGATCGCGCGGATCAGGTTCAAGTCGAGCCCAGCAAACTGGGGACATTGGACAGTCACGTCCGCGAATCGGTACACAAGTTGAGCGACCTCGTCCGGTTCGAGCCAATCGTCGCAGAGTCGCTGGCGGTCCGCTGCCGGGATCATGTCCAGGGCATCGAGCAGCCCGCGTGCCAGCCGTCCGAGCCCGGTCGTCGAGGCCCCCGGCCGGTAGGGGTGCTCAAGGGAATCGATTAGATAGCTGAGGACGTATCGGGCGTAGTCACCCGACCGGCTGGTCATCTGGAGGTAGCCGCAGTATCCGGCCCCATCGGCGTGGGTGGCGGTGCGGAACGCCCGGAGAAGGTGCGTTTTTCCGCTTCCAGCCTCGCCCAGCAAGAGGAGGCTCTTGCCGTGTGGAGGGAGTTCGGCGGAAGACGCACGGTCGAGGAGCCTGTGGAACGCGGTCCGTGCCTCCGGGTGGACGGTTTCGACATCGAACGGGTCTGGGATCCAGATCTGGTTCCCGTGGACGACCCCGTTGAACACCTCAAGGCCATCCGGGTCGCAAAACGCGGCAATACGCTGGTCAGCGTTTGGCGGAACGAGGGCGACGGTAGGCGACATGGGTCACTCCTTCTCGACCAGAACAAAGTGAAACACCGCGTTCAGGTACGCCGTTTCGGATTCCCGCACGTCGGCCGGATCCATCAGTTGAACGAGATCGGCTCGGCTCAGCGTGAGCAGGTCTTGCCGGTGTGCCTCGACCAGCTTCTCCTTGAAGCCATCGAGCCCGAGCGGAGCGAAGCGGGGCTCGTCCTTCAACTGGCCCCAAACGTGATTGATGAACACCTTGTTGTCCCCGAATCGACCCGTCGGGCAGCGGCGGGCTTCCGACTTGACTGTATTCGCGAACCCCTCCAGGTCGAACGGCTCGGCCGGTGTTGCGGTTGGTTCTGATTTCGGTGCTTCGTCGCCGCCGATCCAGCCGGTCAGGGCCACCTCGCGGAGCCCGTTCATCCCACCCTGCTTCGCACCCAGTAGAACCCGAGGCACCACCTTTTCGGCGTCCTTCGCCTCGATCGGCCCGTCCCCCTCGATTGCCTTGCCAAGCAAGACCGGGATCAGACTCTTGAGCGTGACGTGATCCGGAAACCCCAGTTCCCGACACGTGATCGCCTCGAACACTGCGTTGAGCGTCGTGCCCGTCCCGACCGGGAGGCCGAGCTTCCGCTTGAGTAAAAGCGGTGCGAGCTTGTTCGCGTCACCGACCACCTTGGCAGTGTCTTCCGCGTTCGCCGACAACCCCAGCGCCTTCGGGACGAGGTATCTCGCCTTCATCATGCCCCAGTTCGCCCGGGGCGGCAGTTCACTGACGCCCAGATACTCCAGCGCCCGCGCCCGCCCGGTGGCCGTCGATAGCTGTCCCTTGGGGGTCAACAACCCGGAAGACCGCAACGCTGTGAGAGTCTCAGCGACCTGTTCGTCCGATGGCGGGGTATGGAAAAGCGGCGCGACATCCTCGCGGAGCTTTTTGGGAGGAACGCTTTTTGTCGCCGGGAGGAGCCGGACCAGGATGAGGTCGGCGAGCGGTCCGGTCGGGCCAGTGGGGGGCGGGGTCGTCTCAGCGGCGGGCGGGGTCGTCTCAACGGCGGGATCCATTAGGGCGGGGTCACTCACGGGTGGTCACCTCTTGGGGGGAAGTCGAAGCGCAACGGCGTCCAGGATGGTGGTCAGGATCACTTCCAGATCGTTCACCACGTCCTCGGCCAGGAACCGGAGAACGAGGTAGCCATGCCGCTGGTACAGCCAGTCTTTCCGGCGGTCACGCCGATACTGATCCTGGTTCAGATGGTAATGCCCGCCGTCCACCTCAACCACCAGTTTCGGCCGCTCGGCGAGTAGGTCCGCCTCGGCAGTCTGCGATCCGTGGCGGAACGGCAGCGGTCGGTTCGGCCGGAAGAGCCCGGCCGTTTCGGGGAGCGACTCCAACTGCTCGTACAGGAATCGCTCGTGAACGCTCCGGAAGTCGGACATCGCGTCCGCCGGGGTCGGGTTGCGGACCGCCCGGGCCGCTTCGATGAACGCCTCGGCCACTTCCTCGGCCAGTCCGACGGCTGTGAGTCGATTGACCGTCGCTGGGGGCGGCGGTGGTTCCACACCGGTCGCCCGCAGTCGCTCCTCCAGTTGGTTCCGGGATACCCCGCGAAGTTCGACAAGCCCTTCCCGGGCGAGGGCAGCGATACGGGAGTTCGGTCGGGCGTTGATGAGCCCGTCGTACCCCTCCCAGGTGATCGCCACGGCAATGGGAAGCTGTGGCACCTCCGCAGCAATTCGCTCCAGGCACCTGATCGCTGTCGCGGCCCACGCTGCGGGGTCCGGGGTGGCTGGCGGCTGGACGAGAAGCAGCAAAGGCCAGAGGGGTGGTGGGTACAGACTGGCCAGTCCGCTAAAGGCACGGACTGCAAGCCCAGCCGGTTCGTCCGCGGCCAGGTCGAGTGCCAGCCGCACCGGATCGGCCCGCACGCCGATGACGACACTGGCCAGAATGAGGTAGGCCGCCCGGGCAGTCGGTGCAGCGGGATCGGTCGGGAGTGTCCGCCAGAACTGGTCGAGGTCGTACCGGGTCATCCGGCGGACCTCTTCGTCAAGCTGCCGTTCTTCCCGGCCTGCGGTTGTCGCCAGCCAGCGGACGGCCTGAGCCGATGGGTCCGCAACATCGAGGAGATCCCGAACCCATCCCGATGCCAAACTCCTCGGGTCGGTCTCGGTGAGAAGGCAGACGGTGCGACCTTGGGTTTCGGCCCATCTCCGCCATGCCCGAACGCCCAGGCCAATCGGCCCGGCCAGCACCCCGACCGTCGGCACTCCCTGCCCTCGCCGGACCTGGTGCCAGTCGAACGGTGTTTGTGGCCGACGGACGGAGACTGTCATGTCAAGGAGCGCGTTGCGTTTGGTGGCAGGTTGGGGCTATTGTGCTTACCACTCCACCGCTTGACGAGCCAATTCCTGCGACCGGTCGAATTTTTTCGGGATGGTGCAGACATCGTCCTCGACCACTGGCGCGACGAGCCGAAACGGATCGCTGTCAGAAATGAACCCGGGCATACGATCCCATTCCTGGAACAGTCATCGGTATAACGGGAGTACGAGGCTCCTGCCGAGCGTGAGATGGTACGCTCGGCAGGAGCCTCGCACTCCCGTGCGTGCGTCAGTTGAGATTGTGGAATCCGGGAAGATGGGGAAGCGGGAGAGACGAGGGCGAGCAGCGAAGGGTGACCGGGCTGTTCATCTGGGCGAAGAGGGAGAACTTGAGGAGGATGAAGCCCGAATCGAGAAGAGCGTAACCGGTGGGCTCGAAGCCTCGAAGAGGCNNCCAGGGCTTACGCCCTGGGCTACTGTCTGACATCCCTTCGGGACTCAAAACCTCAGCTTTGAGGCGAGCCCGACCGGTTACACCCAATTGAGAAGTCGCGGACCGGATTTGCCGATGATGACGGTGGGATGCGCAGGGCAGGGCTGGTTTCGGGGTGGTGTCTGGGGAGTGCGATGAGATTTCTTGCCAAACACGCTGCCCGATTCGGGGTCGTCGCTTCGGCCACGGCACTGTCTGGCTGCGTCTCCCCCCCGGACCCGTATAGCGGTGCCCGGCCGCTGCCCATGCCAGCCGCAGCAACACTCGGCGAGCGAGGGGCGGCCCTCGACCCGTCCCGGCCAGCGATTCGGTCGTCGGGGGGCGTCGTCCAGGCCCTGGCGACGGGTCCGGTCATCCCCACAGGGCCGCAGACCTTCACTCCAGAAAAGGCCGTCCAGTTCGCTCTGGAGAACAACCCCATGCTCGCTGCCGTCCGGCAACAGCGGGGGTTTGCACAGGGTGGGGATGTGATTGCCCGGACCTACCCGTTCAACCCGCTTCTCCAGGTGTTCGAGCTGGGAGTGGGCGGCCCAACCGCAGCGGGCGTCACCAATCGGGTGTTCACCGAGACGACGATTCGGCTCGACCTCGAACTCCGGGGCCAGGGAACTCACCGCCGGGCTGCGGCCGGGGCGGTCATCAGTCGGACCGAGTGGGACATCGCCACTCAAGAGGCGGCCGTCTCGGTCGCTGCCCTCCGGGCGTTCAACACGGTTCTCTACCGCCGGAAAAAACTCGATGTTCTGGACGACACGGTCCGGCTCAACGAACAGGTGGTGGATCAGGTCAAGAAACTGGTCGATCTCGGTCGGCTGCGGGCCGCGGACTTGATCCTTGCCCGGACCGAACTTGATACCGCCCGCGCCCAGTTGGGTCAGGGGCGTACCGCATTGGCTCTCGCCCGGGCCGACCTCCGTCGGCAGTTCGGCACGTTCGATGACTCGTTCGACGTGGAAGGGGATCTCGACATGCCGGTCCCAACCACCGAATTCGACGTGTATGCGAAGGCCGCGCTGGACCACCGGCCGGACCTCCAGGCCCGCAAAGCGATGGTCGCCGAGGCCCAGGCCCGCCTCCGGCTCCAGATCGCCGACCGGTACGGCAACCCCTCGACAGGCCCTGCATTCGAGTACAACGAGACGAGTGCCACGTTCGTGGGTATGTGGCTGGTCACCCCGATCCCCGTGCTGAACACCCGTCGCGGCGAGATCCTTCAGGCGGAGGCGACCGTTGCCCGGACCGCCGCGGAGGTGCGACAACTGGAGGTCCAGGCCGCCCAGGACGTCCAGGCCGCCCTCGCCCGGCTGGCTGAGTCCCGGAAATGGGTAGAGAGTTACACGGCCGGGGTGCTGCCGAGCCTCCACTCGGCATCCCAGGACATGACCCGGCTGCTCCAACAGAACGAGCCCGGAGTGGATATCGTCAAGGTGCTCGGAGTGCAGCGGAACTATCTGACGGCGTTCAGCGCCTACCTGGATGCACTCTTCGAGGTGAGCCAGGCCCGGGCCGATCTGGCAGCCGCCGTCGGCGACCCGGGTCTGGCAGTCGGGCTGTATCCGCCATCCGCCAAACCGGCCGACGCAGCGCCGGTCCCCAGGCCGATCACGACCGCTGGCCCGACAATCATCCCCGCCCCGCGACCGTCAGGCGGACCCGCCAAGGACAAACCCTGATACGACTCTCCATCTCGTCCACTCACTGAAGGGTTTTCAGCCTGAAAGGCTGAGATCTCTCAGCCCAGGGCACCGCCCTGGGGAGATTTCTGCGATCAATCCTTGATCTTGTACACGCGAATCTCAGGCCCCTCCTGGTCCGGTTGACGGGGCACTGCGAGGTACAGGCGATTCGCCTCCGCAGCGAACAGCGATGTTTTCGCCTGCTTGACCGTCGCGATTTTCTCCTCCAGTTCGTACTTGTCAGGACTGACTTGACGAATCACCGCCAGGAATCCTTCACCGCAGGAGGCATACAACTTCTTCCGCTTCGCATCGTAATGCAGGTCGTCGATCTCTTTCGGGATTGCCACAGTTGTGATTTCCTTGCCCGATTCGCTATCCAACACCACCACCATCGGTTCGGTGCGGCAGCCAACGAAGATCCGCTTGTTCGCCTCATCGATCACCAGCGGGTGGCCGCCACTCGCCGACTTCACCGGGTAAGTCGCCACAATCTCCTTCTTCCCCGTATCAATCACCAATACCTGGGACGGTGAAGGGATGTTGAGGTAGAGCCGCGGTCGACCGGTTTCAATCTGGAATCCCTCCGCCGATCCGGGCAGCTTCACATCGGCCGCGACGGCGAAGCTCTGGGCATCAATGACCCCCAGCGCCTTCTCCGCGTGAGCAACAAACGTCAGATGGCTGGCGGGATCGTAACGGACATTGTCGGCGTCGTCGCTGAATTTGATCGTTTTCAGGGGTCGGTAATCGTCGCCCGCGAACACGTTGCAGAGTCCGCCGCCTCCGAGGCCCACAAACACCCGGTCCAGGTCGGTGGCGTAAGCGATTCCCTGAATGCCCGTCTGGCCACGCACCTGCTTGAACAGTTTACCCGCCTTCAGATCCACGACATCCAGCGTCCCGTTCACCGTATTTGCCAGGAACAATCGCTCACGCTTGGCGTCCAGGGCCAGGTGGTCCAGTTTCCCGGCCTTGCCCTTGAGTACGATCGTTTGGATCAATTCCAACGCGGGGGCGTCGGCTGCCTGGGCCTGGCTCGCAAGCGCTAGACAGGCCAGGGCAACCCCGAGTGCGAAGTAGCAGCGCGCTTTCATACCGGTCCTCACTGGGAAACTGGGGGCGAAGGTGAAAGGGGAGGCGTCGGCTCAGGGTGTGATGCCCCATTGGACGACTCTGGAGTCGGCGGTTCCGGATGCGGGAGCGGTGAATCCGAGACCACCTGCGGCATTGGCTCCTGGGAAGACTGAGGAGGCGGCATGGTCGGCGATGGCTCTGACGCGGCTTCTCCTTCGCGCCTGGTTCGTTCCAGGACAAGGTAACCAACCGGGATCATCATCCGCGTGAACAGCATATTGGCCGTCAAACCACCGATGACCATGATTGCGAGCGGCTGTTGCATCTGCGCGCCTGGTCCGATTCCCAGGGCCAGAGGCGCTAACCCCAGGATGGCTGCGAGGCTCGTCATCAGGATCGGCCGAAAACGAGTACGCCCAGCCAGGATAATCGCGGGGCGCAGTTCCATGCCTTCAGCGCGAAGTTGTTGGATATACTCGACCAGGAGAATCCCGTTTTTCATGTCCAGGCCGATCAGCAGAATCGCCCCCATATAACTGGAAACATTCAGCGGTGTATTCGTCAGCCAAAGGGCTAACAGACCGCTGACCAGTGATAACGGCTGAGTCAGAAAGATGAGGATTGGCAGAGTGACGGAACGGAACTGGAAGGCAAGCATAATGAAGACGAGGAGGGTGGCGACCACCATGACGACAAGTAGGCTATTGAAGGCTTCTTGCTGTCGTAAATAATGGCCACCGAGTTCCCAGCGGTAGCCAGCGGGCAACCGCACGTCGGCCATCCAGGCACGGACATCGGCGACCACGGAGCCGAGACCGGCCTCCTCTTCGTTTAGCTCGGTGGTAACAAAAATCGCCGGTTGCTGCCCCTCACGCCAAAGCTGATCGGGCGAACGGACCGGTGTCACCGTCGCCAGCGCTGAGAGCGGCACCGCCCGCGCTGGACCTGTCAGCGCCGGCGGTTGGCCGGCAATCGCGGGAGCTCCCGGTGGCAAGATGATCAACTGCCGCCGGACGAAATCCACATCAAACCGGCCGGGGCCGAAGCGGTAACCATCGGGGTAACGGATGCGGACATCCGTGATTCGGGCCGACGATTCCTGCGCTTTGGCCGCAATCTGCCCCAAGAACATCGCGCGCAGTTGGCGGGCGACCGCGTCGGGCTTCAACCCCAGCCGTTCCGCCTTGGCCGTGTCCAACTTGACGAGCAGGTCGGGATTGCCCGCAAAGACGTTGGTACTCACCTCCTTGATACCCCGGCCCTTGCCCTTTTTTTCCAGCATTTCACCGACCTGTTCGGCGAGACTTCGCAGCACCTTCTGATCTGGCCCAAAAAGTTTGACTTCAATCGGCTTATTCGCTCCAGACAAGTCGCTCAACTCGTCGGCCATAATTTGAATCAATTCCACTTTGAGCTGATGCTCTGCGTATTGATCTTTGATCTGGTCTTCGATCTCTTCCATAATTTTCGGCAATGGCCGACGCCGATACGTCCGACGAACCTCCTCGCGGGTTGCCCGATCTTCGAGCGTCTTACCGTGGGTTTTCAACTCCTTTTCCAACTCTTCCTGGGGTGGTCGGACCCGTTTGGTGAGAAGATCCATCGGATCGTCACCGGCCGGACGCAGGACGACCTGGATATCTCCTCGGCAGGTCTGAGTGGCAAAGAGACCCAGTTCGGCTCCTGTCCGCCGCACGAACGCATCGACATCGGGGTTCTTCGAGAGGATCTTCTCGATATCGCGAGCCATTTTCTCCGTCTGCTGGAGTGGAGTACCGGACGCGGCCAGGTAATCGACCACAAAGGCACCCTCATCCATCGACGGCATCAAACCGGTCTCCAACCCCTTCACCAGCGGTGCGGGCGGCGGTTTCCCCACTTCTCGCCTGGCATTCGGGTCCGAGATGCCCACGACCAGAACTGCACCCACAGCCACCGCCAACACCGATACGGCCAGAGAAGCCCAGGGGAAACGCAGGGCAACGGTCAATCCCCACTCGTAAATTCGTTCAAAGAAGCGGTAAAATCGCCCCGGTGCGGGCATCGGCCGCCCCGCGAGGAATTTGGCCGCGACGACAGGAACCAGGGTCAGGCTAATGACCATCGAGACGAGCACCGCGATCGACAGCGACCAGCTCAAGGCCGCGAAGAACTGTCCGTAAACACCAACGACGAACGCCAGCGGCAAAAAGACGAGAACGGTCGTGAGTGTCGAACCCACCACGGCCCCCGTGATCTCGCCGGAGGCCTTGTCGATCGGATCGCCCTCGCCAGACGCTTCTGGCATCGCAGCCGTGGTGGCCGGCGTGGTTCCGGGCCGGGTGGGTGAGAGGTGCCGGGCAATATTCTCGACGACCACAACCGTGTCGTCGATGATCAGGCCGATAGCGACTGCCAGACCGCCCAGGGACATCAAGTTGAGCGTCTCGCCGGACCAGTAGAGGAACAGAAAGGTGATCGCCAGAGTCGTCGGTATGGCTAAAGCCGAAATGAGCATCGCCCGCCAGCTACGGAGAAAGGCAAGAAGAATCATCACACTAAAGAATCCACCAATCACAATGGCGTCACGGACGTTGTGAACTGCGGTTGTAACGAACCCCGATTGATCGTAGACAACAACCGCCTGGATATCGCGTGGTGGTCGCTTCCCCTCAGCGCCGGCCGGCAAACTCAGTTGGTTGCGGTCCAAAAGGGTCCGCAAATCGCGCGAGATGTTGACCGTGTTTCCGCCCAAGCGGCGGAAAACAGTGATGACCACGGCGTCGCGCTGGTCAAAGCCGATCGACAGCGCGCGGTCTTTGTGGAGAACCTGGACGCTCGCCACGTCGCGCACCCGCAAGGGTTGGTCCTTGCGGGCCGAAATCACCATCTCCTCGATCTGCCGAACCGTCTCAGGCTGATTGTTCACGATGATCTGAAAGGCAAACGGCTGACCTTCGGTGCGGCCGACAGGATGCAGGTTGCTTTGCTGGGTGATTTGATCGGCCAGGTCGGCGGCGGACAGGCCAGCCGCCAGCAAGTCGTCGGGCCGGGCGATGACTTCCACCTCGCGGATATCCCCGCCGGCGACATCGGCACGTTGAACGTCCGAAATGGTCCTGATGAGGGGGGCGAGTTGGTACTCGGCGTAGTCGCGGAGCTTGGCCGAGAAAGTGGGGTCATGCTGGGAGTCCGAGTTGTCGCCGCCGGTCAGAACTACCGAGATGATGGGGAAAACCGATGGCGTCATCTGGTCGACAGACAAGTCAACATTCGGCGGCAACTCGGAACGCTTGGCGCCAATGCGGTTCCAGATGAGGGTCTCCGCCCGGCGGATGTCGGTGCCGGGTGAAAAATCGAGCGAGAGTTCGCTGCCCCCGCGGATGGATTTGGAGCGGATGCGGGAGACACCCAGGACGCCGCTGACCGCATCCTCCAGAGGGCGGGTCACTTTGACCTCCATCTGGGTGACATCCCAATCCGGCACCCGGGCCACGACGGCCACACGCGGGAAGGTCACCTCAGGATAGACGCCGCTGGCCATGCGCGTGGCGCTGTAGATGCCCCCGGCAGTCAGCAACGCGCAGGTCAAGACCACCGAACCGATATAGGGGCGGGCCTTTGTCGCCAGGTTCACCATGCAATGCGGCTTTCGATCTCAGGAGGGTTCAGCGGATGGCCTGGGGCGAGTGGCAGAAGAAAGCTGACCTGGGCTTGGGACTTGCCCACGCTGGGCCGCCACGGAGGGCGGCNNGGGCCGCCCTCCGTGGCGGCCCCTACTTGGGTAGTGGCGGCCCGGCTATCCCTAACGGGGGGGATTCCTCCTTCTGCCGCTCCCTACGGTTTCTCTTCGGGCTTTGCTTCCTCGTCCTCTTCTTCCTCAAGTTTCACAGCATCACCCGTCTGAAGACTCTGACCTTTCTCGACGACGATCAGGGTTTGTTCCAGGTCGCCATGCCATTTCTTCTCGACGTCCTCCAGCCTCACGATTTCGACTTGATGCAAGACACGATCCCGAATTCCGATCACCGCCCGCAGCCGCCGAACCTTGCCGGTCTGTTCGTCCTTGCCCTCGGCGTTCTTCTCGACCTTGACATCCTCGACCACAACAATCCCTGGCGGATCCTGGTCCTCCAGAAGTGCGGACTCGGGGACCGCCCAGCAGGCTTTGCCTGGCTTCGTGAGGATTCGGACCCGTGCGACAGAGTTTGCTCGCAACTTGAGGTCGCGGTTGGGGAAGCGGATTTTGACAGCGAATGAGCCCGTCTCCGCCTCGGCTTGATCGGCGATGTAGACGACCTTCCCTTCCGGGTCAGCACTCGCTTCGGGCATGGAGTTTTTCTCAAGCCCGCCAATGCGAGCTTGCTGGCCGAGTTGCAATTTCCGGGCATCCGCGGGCGAGACGAAGCAGACCACATCGATTTCGTCCTCGATGTCGACCACTTCCGCAACCGCGGTGCCGGCAGAGAGCGTCTGACCGAGAACCACCTGGAGCCGGCCCAGGCGTCCCTTCCGGGGCGCGGCCAGTGTGTAAAGTTGGATTTCCAGATTGAGGGCAGCCTGTTCTTTGTCTGCTGCCTCTAACTTGCGATCATCGGCCTTCACGGATGCCTGGGCGGATTCCAGCGCCAGCTTCGCTTTTTCCAACTGAACGGGCGATACCAACAGGGTTTGGCTGTCCTGTTTGCGCTGGAGTTCCTCCAGGGTTTTCACCTCCAAGGCGGCTTGCTTCACCGTGAATGCTGCCACTTCGTGTTCCGCCTGGAGGATTTTTTTCGCGGCTTCGGCCTTGGCCAGATTGGCGAGAATGGCAGTTGCATCCAACCGTACCAACACATCACCTTCTTTGACCAATTGCCCTTCCACGATGGGTTTGTCGCCACTGCTGGGAAGCACGGCGAGCACGCGGCCTGCGACCGGAGAGGTGACGCGGGCAGCGTGGTCTGGAAGCGGCTGGGTCGTGCCGACCAACTCCGTCCATTCCTCCAGGATGAGTTGTCGCGATCCTTCCCACTTGACCGGGGCTGGCGGCACCTTCTCTTCAGTGGGTTTGGCCGCGTGGTTGCAGCCAATGGCCAGACATGCAAGAGAGAATAAGCCGCAGAGGGAAAAGGCAATTCGTCGCGATGGGACAAGCATGATGATATATTTTGGCAGATCGCGAATATTAATACATTGAAATATGTTATCTTGATGTGAGTCCGGTGCCTCATCGGAACCACACTGAGCCATTGGGCGATCCGCAGTGAGCTGGGTTTCGGTCAAGGCATGTGTTAATGTCATCTTGGTGACCGTCCGGTTGACCTGGGAGCTGTCTTCAACACGAGGTTTGGTGAATGTCACGGGCAATCAACCACGGTGAGCATCTGGGGTAGAAAATCCGTCATGCAAGATTCCTGCCGGGCCTTGAGGGTGGTCCGAATCGGCTGGAGCCTCGCTTCCCGTGTTATTTATGAATAACCCTGATATCCGACAGCCTGATACAGGAACCGGCAGAGGCTGCCTCATTCCGGGGCGATCATCGGTCTAACGGGAGGGCGAGGCTCCTGCCGAGCGTGAGGCTGGTGAAGCTCGGCGACTG